>JBAUVS010000577.1:0-6512 GCA_049583345.1 Woeseiaceae bacterium | reverse complement strand
GAAACAGCAACACTGGACGGCGGTGGTGCTGGACTTCGTCATCGTCGTAGTGGGCGTCTTCATCGGTTTGCAGGTCAACAACTGGAACCAGGAACGCCAGGAACGCGCCCAGCAGC
Source organism: Woeseiaceae bacterium (assembly GCA_049583345.1). GTDB lineage: Bacteria > Pseudomonadota > Gammaproteobacteria > Steroidobacterales > Woeseiaceae > UBA1847. The sequence goes on along the minus strand of JBAUVS010000577.1, from coordinate 6,396 downwards.
ACCAGATTGATTTTCGCCTGCACAGTGACTTCAAGCTTCTCGATGAGCAGCTTACCGGCGCCCTTGAATGGCAGGAAAGAACCATTCTGGCGCTCAATACGCTTCGGACCGCCATCAAACGCGGCAAGGCGCTGAGCAGTGAGGATAATGCCATCAAGCGCGCAATCGCCTGGGGGGTGGCGTACCCGAGCTTCACGCGGAAGTCGGCGACGTATAACGAGCTGCTGTCAAGCGGAAGGCTGTACCTGATCAGGGATGACGCGCTCCGTACGGCGCTGGCGATCTACAACGAACGCATCGACAATAGCCTCTTCAATCTCGAGCAGGCACGCGCGACCCTCACTGGCACTCTGATCGCGCTTTATGATCACTCTACACTCTCGCCGATTGAACCGGGCAATGTCGGCATTCAAACCGCGCTCAGCTATGACATCGCGGCCATGGCGCAGGACAAGGAATATCGCCGGCGCCTGAACGAACTTATCGTCGTGCAAACATTGATCTACACGAATATGGCGAGCCAAAGAGACGCCATTGACGCCGTGGAGAAGGCGATGGAGGCAGAAAAATGATCCTCTCCCGCGTCATCGAGCATGTGAAACACCAGAACTGGACGGCGGTCGCCCTCGACTTCGTCATCGTCGTCCTGGGCGTCTTCATCGGCATCCAGGTCAGCAACCTGAATGAAGCGCGTCTTGATAGGCAAAGAACGAGCGCCCTGATCAACGCTTTCCGCACTGACTTGAACGATTTCAATCAGGTCCAGGAGGAGTTTGCGAGCCGATGTGCCAAAGGCTTTGCAGCGTTCGACAAGGCGCGCGCGCGCGGAGAAGAGCCGGCACCCTACTTCTTACGCATCAGCGGCTCTGAATCGCCTCCTCTATCGGTTTGGCAAGCGGCGATCCAATCCGATCTGGCCGAGCTTATTCCGCCGGAGCTGCTATTCGAACTAGGGTATTTCTATTCGGAACAGCAGGGCATGAGCGTGAAATACATACGCTATGACGCATTCGTGGAAAGCCGGATCCTCCCCTACCTGAATGATCCCGGCCACTTCTATGATGCGCGCGATCGCCTCAAACCCGAATATGCGCAGAACATGGCGCTGTTGCGCGAATGGATGAGCGACAACTCGGTCTTGCAGAGATCTTCGCAGTGCCTGCTGAAACGTTTTGAAAACCCTTACGACGCGGGCGAGTCCTGCCGGCCGCACTACGAAACCTTTGACGAGAAGATGAATCGCTCATGATCCTCTCGCGCGTCATCGAGCACGTGAAACACCAGAACTGGACGGCGGTCGCCCTCGACTTCGTCATCGTCGTCATGGGCGTCTTTATCGGCTTGCAAGTTCAAGACTGGAATACCGCGCGCGCCGACCGGGCTGCGGAACGGCTACTTTTGAGGCGATTGGACGATGAAGCCCGCGCGCTTCTGGAAACCCAGAAGTCGGAGTACGCGCATCAATTGCCGCGTGTCGAAGCGATGACTGCGATTCACCCGTTGCTCTTCGATGAAATGCCCGGCCGAGCCCTGAGCGACCTCGAGTGTCATTTCATTGCGATATCTCACTGGTTGCCGGCGCCGACGGACGAATTGCCGATACTTGACGAGGCTATCGCGACCGGTCAATTCGATTTGATTTCGAATGAAAGCGTAAAGGCGGGTTTGCGTCGCTTTGCAATGGTGCGGGATCGCTCCCGGCGCCAGTACGCTGAAGCGATCAACGAGCTATATCGGCTGTCCCCGCGCCATCCGGATGCGGTGTCGACGGTCCGCAAGCGGATTGATCGGGGCGACGCCCGGGCGCAATGGGCGCTGAGCGCCGGGGACGGTTACATATGGTGGAATGAATGCGACCTTGAAAAGATGCGCAGCGACAAAGCATTTCTGGCCGAATATATCGACAACGTGGCGAGACTGAATTTTTTCGCTCAACGATACGAAGAGTCGATCGCCGCACTCGAGGGCCTGGAAAAGGCGCTTGCGACCGCATTGGGCGTCCCCGGATCGCCTGAATCGCGAGAAGACCCCTGATGATCCTCCGGCGCGTCATCGAGCATGTGAAAGCCCAGCACTGGACGGTGGTGTTCCTCGATTTCGTCATCGTCGTGCTGGGTGTGTTCATTGGCCTGCAGGTCCAGGACTGGAACGCTGCGCGCAATGCCCGGGCGGACGCTCGTGAGTATCGTGAGCGCCTCATCACGGACATGCAATTGTCCGTTTCCCGCAACCAGGCGCAAATCGACTACGGCCGCCGCCAGATCGACCAACTTGATCTGGTGCTGGCGGCATTGACCTCGTGCCATCTGGATGCCGACAAGGAGGGCGTGTTTGACGCCGGTTTATACAATATGGGCAAGTTCGACCTGCCCACCATGGTCATGGGCACAATTGACGAATTGAACGCAACCGGAGACTTCCCGCTGATCGGTGATCCCGCCCTCCGGCGGACAATCTCGGAGACGGTGCGCGTATACCGAACGGAGTTCGCGATTGAACCTCAGCTCACGGGACGGATCGTGCCGCACGTGAACTATGTTCGTTCTCGCGTTCGCTTCATTCTGGGGCAAAATAGCGACTATCCGCCTGCAATCGATCCAGACAAGGTTTTCTATGATTTTGACAAGCTGTGTTCCGATGAGAAATTTATCAACGCCGTCGCGGCCGTCCGGGAAATGACGCTGGTCACCGACGGCTTGAATCAGGAGGTTCTTGATCGTCAAAGCAAGTTGCTCACCGAATTGAAGAGGGCGCCATAGTCCTCCGCCACCTCACCAACGCTTGCCGCAAGCAGTACGGGTTCACCGTCATCGTCGAGACACTGGTCGTGGTGCTCGTTGTCTTTCTCGATCTTCAGGCCAATAACTGGAATAGCGCCGCGACAGATCGGGCCGCAACCGAACGGTATCTCTCCGACATTGCGTCCCACATTCGCTCCGATATCTCCCCACGACTGGCAACGGCGAAGAGTACGCGCGCGTACTCGGCTATTCGATCAGAGCCGGGTTTGAACCTCGTACCGTTCGGTGACGGTTGCGCTTTTTGCGCTGACCGTTTCTCCGGGGCCATCTTTGAGACACGGCTCGACCGCGCGAGCGAGGATCTTAGCGGATTCCATGGCGGCTGATCGCGACCTTTTCTGTCGGCCGATTGGAACCTATCGCTGCTTGCACAAATTTGACACGGCGTGAAAACTCGGACGACGCGGTGAAGGACGATCGTGCGAAACTGCCTGAATGAACGAGGGAAAAATGGCGCGCCCGACAGGATTGATTCGCCGGCTACGCCGGCTTACCCCTTCGGGGCGCACTCACTACGCTCGTGCGTCTGTCGGCCGACTGCATCGGCCTCGGTGCGAACCTGTGACCCCTGCCTTCGGGGGGCAGTACTCTATCCAGCTTAGCTACGGGCGCGTTGTTTGTGAATCGCGATCGTGTTCCTGGCCGGCCAGACGTCGGTCGATGCCGACGGCCGGGCGCTGCATGCAGGCGACATGGCCGCGCAGCTCGAACGCGCTTTCGACAACGTCGAGGCCGTGCTGTCAGCGGCGGCGGATAGTGCGTATAAGAGCCCATTATGTCCGGAGCGAGCTCGGTGGAGCGAGCTGAAACCGGGCCGATGACGGCAGCTCGATGCCGCCATCTGGCGGAGCCGGCACGAGCCCTCGTCAATCAGGCGCATGAATCTTCCCCTTCCACCCGGAAATGCCGGCGCATCACGCCCCAAGCCAAAACCCGCCCATCCCTGCACCGTGGGCCGGGTGGTGACGAAACGAACAGGACGAAGCGGTCAGACCAGGCGATCGCCCTTCGGCGGCGCTCGGCTCGGATGCGCCGGATCGACGGAGCCGGTGAAGGAATAATTTCGCTTTAAACACTCTTCCCGTCACGGTTTAATCTTTAGGCTTGCAGAAGCGGGCCGTTTTTCCTTTACTCGGGTTCACTCTAAGACTTTCAGGGAGGATTCAGAATGTTCCGCATCATGACTGTGGCCCTTGCACTCATTGGGCTTTTCAGCGCATCGGCCAGGGCAGATGAGGCGCTGTATAAGGCAATCGACGACGATTATTCTTATTTGCATGACCTTTACCTCTATTTACACCAGCACCCGGAGCTTTCGTTCCAGGAGAAGAATACCTCGGCGCGGATTGCATCCGAATTGCGCCCGCTCGGCTTCGACGTCACCGAACACGTCGGCGGTTACGGGATCGTGGCGGTGATGAAAAACGGCGACGGACCGACCGTTTTGATCCGTACCGATTTGGATGCGCTGCCTGTCAAGGAGCAGACCGGGCTTCCCTACGCCAGCACGGTGGCCGGGGTAAACCAGATGGGGGAGAAGGTTTCCGTGATGCACGCGTGTGGCCATGACATCCACATGACGACCTTCGTCGGCACGGCCCGCGAACTGGCCCGCCTCAAGGATCAATGGTCGGGGACGGTGGTCATGATCGGCCAGCCGGCCGAAGAGAGAGGCGCCGGCGCCAAGGCGATGATCGGCGACGGCCTTTTCACGCGCTTTCCCAAGCCCGATTTCAATATCGCATTTCATGATGCCGCCAACCTTCCTGCAGGAACCATTGGCTACACAAAAGGCTATGCGCTCGCAAACGTGGACTCGGTCGATATCGAGGTCCACGGTATCGGAGGCCATGGGGCTTATCCGCAGGCAACCAAGGATCCGGTGGTGCTGGCAGCTCAAATTGTGTTGGCGCTTCAAACGATCGTCAGTCGCGAAATTTCACCCCTGGATCCGGCGGTTGTCACCGTCGGGTCGATCCACGGCGGCACCAAGCACAACATCATCGGGGATTCGGTTCACATGCAGCTGACGGTCCGGACCTATTCGGACGAGGTTAGGAACAAGGTTCTGGATTCGATCAAACGCATCGCCGTCAACGAAGGACGCGTCGCCGGGTTGCCGGATGACCTTCTGCCCGAGGTTTCGGTGAGCGAAGAGGAACATACCCCTTCGATGTATAACGACCCGGCCTTGGCCGACCGCGTCATCGGCGCCATGAAGGCCGCCAAGGTTTCCGACAGCATTATCGAAACTCCGCCAGTGATGGGGGGTGAAGACTTTTCACAGTACGAGCGCACCGGCGATCATATCCCAGGGTTCATCTTCTGGGTCGGAGCGGTCGACCCCGAGAAATACAAGGAAGCCATGGCCAACGGCGAAACGCTGCCGTCGTTGCATTCGCCGTTCTTTGCGCCGAAGCCGAAACCGACCATCGAGACCGCAGTTCGGGCTATGACCACGGCGGCGCTGGAGCTGCTAGGTAAAAAGCAGTAATGTCCTGGCGTAAAAGCAGTATCCTCAGCCTCCAAGCCGTGATCCGCGCTTGTTCTGCCTTTGTCATACTGCTCCGCCCTCGAAATGGCCTTGAGAAAAATGGCGCGCCCGACAGGATTCGAACCTGTAACCCCTGCCTTCGGAGTTCGCCATTTCGTTTTTAAGTAACTGAATTTGCTAGTACTAACTGGCGGAACGCCCATTGTAAATTCAGCACTTTGCACAACTGTGCGGCACTCGACCACACAAATCTCACACAGTGCCGCCTGGAGATTCCAGAGATCGCCGCAAAGACACTGGGGCCGCAGCGACAGCACCCACTGGCGAACCCGCTGCTGCTGGAACCCTTCAATTGGAGGGAAACCTGACTTGGCGACGGATCAATGGTCGGGGTGAGCTTGAAACTTCTGTCGCAGCACTACCTTCCCCCTCAAATATTTCCCCGACCGTTCGAAATACGGATAGGGTTTCAATGAGTTGTACATTCGATGTCACTCCAAGCTTTTCGTAGATTGTCTGCATCTGGTTGCGAACGGTTTTTAGTGCCCGTCCGGAAGCTTCGGCAATTTCCGCGGCGCTGCGTCCGGACAACAGATCGCGGCACACTTCAGCTTCTCTCAGCGTGAGCTCAAAGGTATCGCGCAAGAGAACCAGGCTGATGCTTTCGGTGGCCGCTTGTCCGATGAACACAGCGAACAGGCGTGCATCGCTCAGGATGTGGCGGTCAACGATACCGACGTCGCCCATCGACGGCTGATACGGCGTTATGCACAGCAACAGATCGCTATCCTCGCCCGATACCCGCAGACCCTTGGCCGCAGCGGTCTTGTCCACTTCAGCAATGTTTTCCAGAAACCGACGCGAGCCGCCGGGATCATCCGGCAGGGAAACCAACCCGTTCTTGCCGACACTGAAACTGTAGCCCCGTTCCAGCATTCGCCGCCCTGCACCATTGGCGAACAGGAATACTCCGCGGCCGTCTGTGACCAGCATCGGCAGTGAGATGGCGTCGAGAAAGCCGCCCATCACTTCTGTCCTGCGTTTGGCAATTGCCAGTGCCCGCGCCAGTTGTTGCGCGCGCATGGCATGAGGCGAGAGTAG
>JBAUVS010000576.1:0-1520 GCA_049583345.1 Woeseiaceae bacterium | reverse complement strand
GCCGAGATGCAGTTCCTGCAGCGCAGCTTCCCGGGAGCGCAATGGTGACGGCAACCCCGACGCGAGACGAAGTCTGGGGCTGGCTCGGCGAGGTCGCCGACCCCGAATTGCCGGCGCTGTCGATCGTCGACCTCGGCATCGTCCGCGAGGTGAAAATCGGACCCGGCGTGACCGTGGCGCTGTCGCCGACCTACTCGGGATGCCCGGCCACCGAGGTAATCGAGCACGACGTGGTCGAGGCGCTCGAGCGGCACGGCGTGGCGAAGGTGGCGATCGAACGCAGGTTATCGCCGCCGTGGACCAGCGACTGGATCTCGGCACAGGGCCGCGAGAAACTCCGCCGCCATGGCATCGCGCCCCCGGAGCGCAGCGTCGCCTGTCCGCGCTGCGGCTCCGTGAACGCCGTGCGCGTCAGCGAATTCGGATCCACCGCGTGCAAGGCGTCGTACCGCTGCGGCGACTGTTCCGAGCCGTTCGAATATTTCAAATGTATTTAGGGAAACTCCGATCAATTCGAAATGGTGTCGTCATTGCGAGTGAAGCGAAGCAATCCAGTGTATGAAATCAACGAGCTGTGGATTGCCGCGTCGCTTCGCTCCTCGCAATGACGAATTGATCAGAGTTTCCCTATCGTTTCAATGAAGCAATTCCACCCGCTCACCGTCGCCGGCATCGAACGCGAGACCGCGGACTCGGTACGGATCGCGCTCACCGTCCCGGACGAATTCGCCGCCGACTACACGTTTCGTCCGGGCCAGCACCTGCCGCTCCGGATCAGCGTCGACGGCAAGGCGTATCGGCGTACCTACAGCATCTGTTCGGCCCGGGACGAGCGGCCGTTGCAGATCGGCGTGCGCATCCGGTCCGGGGGCCACTTCTCCGATTTTGTGTCCGGCGAACTGGCGATCGGCGATACGCTCGAGGCCATGCCGCCATTCGGCGGTTTCCACCTGGATCCGGACCCTGCCAACGTCAGGGACTACGTCGCCTTCGTCGCCGGCAGCGGCATTACGCCGATCCTGTCCATGCTGAAGTCGGTGCTGCCGATCGAGGAGCAGAGTCGCTTCGCCGTATTCTACGGCAACCGCAGGAAATCGACGGCGATGTTCATCGAAGACCTGTACGCCCTCAAGAACCGTTTTCCCGACCGCCTGCAACTGCACTTCGTGTTCAGCCGGGAGGAACCGGAATTCCCTATCGCCGCCGGCCGTCTGGACGGCGTCAAGGTGCGGGAACTGCACGAGCACCTGTGCGGCGGCCTGGACCCGGCCGGCTACTTCATCTGCGGCCCCGACACGATGATCGGCGACGTCACGGCCGCCTTGCTGGAGCTGGGCGTGGACGAGGCGATCATCCAGTCCGAGCGCTTCGGCGCGCCGGGGGCCGTGACCGCTCCGGCGCCGGCCTTCGTCCCCGCGAAGGGGACACACGCGACCGTCACGGTCGTCATGGACGGTCACCGCACCTCGTTCGAGATGGCGCGCGACGACGCCAATATCGTCGACGCCGCGGCCCGGCAG
>JBAUVS010000575.1:0-3351 GCA_049583345.1 Woeseiaceae bacterium | reverse complement strand
CCGGCCGGCGCCGAGGGCAGGTACCAGCCGATCGTGCGCCGTTCCGGGGCGAGCCAGGTCCGGGCGACCCGTTGCACGTCGGCGCGCGTGACGGCGCGGACCCGCTCGGGTAACACCAACAGGGTGTTCAGTGCGCCGAGGCCTTCGAAGAAGGCCAGCTGGTGTGCTGCATCCTCGGTCGTCTCGACGTCGAAGGCGAACTCGTCCAGCACGCGCCCGATCGCCTTGCCCAGCGCGTCGGCGGAGGGTGGCTGGCGCAGCGCCGCCTCGACGTGGTCCTGCACACTGCGCTCCACGGCGTCGGGAGCCTGGCCGGGCGCCGCCTCGCCCGAGATTGCGAACACGTAGTCCTGGGCACTCGGCGGAAACCAGGTCGTCACGGAATCCGCCGCGGCTTCGAGCAGCGTGCCCGGGCGGATCGGTGTGCCCCAGTCGTTCTGGAGGAAATTGACGCCCGAACCGCCGCCCAGCCATTCCTGCAGCACGAGGAACGCCGCGTAATCGGGATCGTTCACGGCCGGCGCCCGGTACGCGATCATGAACTCGCGGCGCTCGCCCGGGCCGTGCAGCGTGATGCGGCGCAAGCCGATCTGCTGGGGTTCGATCGTGTGCGGCGGTGGCGTCGGCGGGGCGCTCCGTTTCGAGCCGAACAATTCGCGGATCCGGCGCCTCACGCTGCGCGGATCGAAGTCGCCGACGACGGCGAGCACGGCATTCGCCGGGACGTAGTGCCGCTCGTAGAAATCGACCAGGTCCTGCCGATCGATGCTTTCGACGTCGCTTTCCCAGCCGATGGTGTTGTTGCGATAAGGATGTTCGAGAAACGAGGTCGCCAGCACCGCGTCGGTCAGCACCGAGGCCGGCGCGTTCTCGTACATGTGCATCTCCGAGAGCACGGCACCGCGCTCGGCATCGATCGCATCGCCGCGGATGAGCAATTGATCCATGCGGTCGGCCTCGATCCGAAGCAGCAGGTCGAGCTGATCCTTCGGTGTCGTTTCGAAGTACGTGGTCTGGTCGATCCACGTGTAGCCGTGCCATTCTCCGCCCACGGCGTAGATGCGGCCCGCGAGTTCCGTGCCGGGGAAATTTTTGGAATCGCGAAACGCCATGTGTTCGAGGAAATGCGCAAGGCCGGTCTTGCCGGTGACCTCGTCCCTGGCGCCGACCCGGTACAGCATCTGCACGCTGACGACCGGGAAATGCCGGTCCTGGAGCAGGATCACGGTCAGACCGTTGTCCAGCCGTTCGACGCTGGCGTTACGCAGATCGATCGCGGCAAAGGCGCTCGTGGCAGCGGCCAGAACGAGGACGGCTGCCGACAACAGGCAAGTGCGGATCGAGACCATGGCCCTATGATGCGCTACGGCCGGCTGGAAACAAACCGCGGTGCGTGGATTCGAACCGGCGCTCCGACTACACTTGAGCATCGCACACCTCGACGGGAGCATCTGCTTGCGACACTTTGCCGGGCCGCTGATCGGCGCCCTGATCCTCGTTTTCGCGGGAAATGCCTGTGGGGCGGGTGCAACCGACCACCCACTCGCCCGCCAGATCCTGAAACAGCTGGTCGCCGTCAATACGGCGCCGAGCGGCGGCGACGACACCCGCGAGGCCGTCGCGTTGCTGCTGCGGCACCTGAAGGACGGCGGCTTCACGGATGACGACATCGCCGTTCTCGGGCACACCGAGAAGCGCCGCAATCTCGTCGTCCGCTACCGCAGCACGAATCCGGCGCGGCAGCCGATCCTGCTCATGGCGCATCTCGATGTCGTCGAGGCGCTGCCGAAGGACTGGCATTACGATCCCTTCGTGCTGACCGAGGACGGCGACTGGTACTACGGCCGCGGCAGCGAGGACAACAAGGCCGGTGCGGCGATGCTGATCGCCAACCTGATCCGGCTGAAGAAAGAGACCTTCGAGCCCGACCGCGACATCATCGTGATGCTGACCTCCGACGAGGAGTCGACGGGAGATGCGGCCCGCTGGCTGCTGGCCGAGCACCGGGACCTGGTCGATGCCGAGTTCGGACTCAACACCGACGCCGGTGCGGTGCTACTGATCGACGGCAAGCCGCTGGCGTTCATGCTGCAGACGAGCGAGAAGATCTACGCATCGTTCACGCTGGAAGCGACGGACCCCGGCGGCCACAGCTCCCGCCCGCATCGTGACAGTGCGATCTCGCGGCTCGCGCACGTGCTCGTGGACCTGCAGGCGCATCCTTTCCCGATCGATCTCAATGCGACGACGCGCGCGTTCTTCGAGCGCTGGACGCACATCGCCCCCGTCGAGGATCGGCCCTTGCTCGAAGCGATCCTCAACGCGCACCCGGCGCCTGCCGTGATCGACGGCCTGCTGGACTCGATCTACTACAACGCGCTGGCACGCACGACCTGCGTCGCGACGGAACTCAGCGGCGGGCATGCGGAGAATGCACTGCCGCAGTCGGCGCGCGCCGTCGTCAATTGCCGCATCCTGCCGCAGTCGTCCGCCGCCGCGACGCGCGACGTGCTGGTGAGTCTCGCCAAACCGTACGCCGTTTCCGTGACCCAGATCGCTCCCGACGTGCCGAGTCCGCCGTCGCCACTCGAGCCGGCCATCGTGGATCCGATCACCCGGCTCGCGAAGGAGATGTGGCCGGGCATCGCGGTGATCCCGGAGATGAGCACGGGCGCATCGGACGGCGCCTACGTCCGTAATGCCGGTATCCCGGTCTACGGCGTGTCCGCGGTTGCGGACGACCCGAACGACATGCGCGCACACGGGCAGGACGAGCGGATCGGTGTCGAGGCCTTCGGCGTCGCGACCGAGTACTGGTACCGGCTCGTGAAATTGTTCGCGACCCAGTGACCGAAGCGCAGCCTGTGACGGGCGCAAAGCCGACGAACGTCCGCTGGATCGTGTTCCTGGTGCTGGCGCTCGGCAGCTTCACGTCGTACGTACTGCGCTCGAACATCTCGGTCGCCGCGCCGGCCATGATCGAGGACCTGCGGCTCAGCGAGATCCAGTGGGGCTGGGTGCTGGCCGCCTTCACGGCCGGCTACGCGATATTCCAGTTGCCCGGCGGCGTGTGCGGCGATCGCTGGGGGCCGCGCAGGACGCTCGCGATCATCGCGATCCTGTGGGGCGCGCTGACGATCGTCACCGCGGCCGTGCCGGGTCCTGACGTCGCGTCGGCGGGCGTTGTCATCGGTTCCCTGATGCTGGTCCGCTTCGCGGTCGGCGCCGCACACGCGCCGGTGTTCCCGGTGCAGAATTGCGCGATCAGCCAGTGGTTCCCGGCCGGCGGCTGGGCACTGCCGCTCGGTCTGCAGAGCACGGCGCTCACGCTGGGTGCCGCCGCGGTCGCGC
>JBAUVS010000574.1:0-3757 GCA_049583345.1 Woeseiaceae bacterium | reverse complement strand
CGGGCTGGCAGCCGCCGCCCGGCTTCACGCGGCGGCGCCTCGATCTGGATGGCCTGCTGGGCGCCTCGCCGCTGTGGGGGCGCTTCTGGGAGCACGCGGACCTGACCGCAAGCGAGCGCGACGAATTGCTGCAGGCAAGGGAGCGCGCCCGCAGCGCACTCGCCGCGTATGGCGAGAGAGCGGACAACTTCAGCCTGATCCACGCCGACCTGCATCCCCACAACATCGTCCACAACGGGGACGACCTGGTCCTGATCGACTTCGATGACTCGGCCTACGGATGGCACGTCTACGACATCGCGGCAGCCCTGATCGAATACGTATTCGAGCCGGACTTCGATGCGCTCCGCAGCGCCCTGCTCGACGGGTATCGTCAAATCCGCCCGCTAGCCGGGCGAGACACCGACATGCTGTCCCTCTTCCTGCTGATCCGGGGCATGGCGATCATCGGCTGGTTCCATCAGCGGCCCGAGCATGCCGGATCGGCCTTTTTCGAGGACGTGAAGAAATGGGTGCTGGAGGCGTGTGCAGAGGCTCCCTGGCGAGCTTCGGCCGGCGGGGGCAGCGGCAACAAGCCGTGAGCGGCGCGCGCGCGGTCGCAACGTTCGTTGTGTTGGCCGTCGACCCACGACGCCTGGAAGTCCCGGCACGGCGATGCGCGCAGCTCGTAAATCGAGCAGCGGACCGAACTGCCGATACTGCCCTCGAGCGCAATGCAGCGGGGCGGATTGCGGTCGGTACCGCGCATGGCGACCAGGTGCTGCGATACCTGCACGGTCAGCTCGGCCGGTGTCGCGCCGCCGGCAGCGGCGCTCGTCTCGAGCCAGTGGAAAGACGCGCGAAAGAAGGCGCAGCAGGCGCCGCAGGACAGACACGGGTTCGACATACACGCCGAAGCGGCAGCTGCCGGTGCAGAAAGGGGGCGAGATTCTGCTCCGGAAACAGGCCGCTGGCAAGCGCAACGCGGCCGTATAATCGACGTCATCCGGCAACCGGGCCGGCAGGACCGAAGCGGACGCATGCGCGCGCAGACCACTCTTTACGCCTACGACAGGTACTGGGCCGAGTGCTACGGCACGGCGCCGTTCCTGCCGATGTCGCGCGCGGAGATGGACAGGCTCGGCTGGGACTCCTGCGACGTGATCATCGTCACCGGCGACGCCTACGTCGACCACCCGTCCTTCGGCATGGCCGTCATCGGCCGACTGCTCGAGGCACAGGGATTCCGCGTCGGCATCGTCGCGCAGCCGGACTGGCACTCGAAGGATGCCTTCGAGGCGCTCGGGCGGCCGAACCTGTTCTTCGGGGTTGCGGCGGGCAACATGGACTCGATGGTCAACCGCTACACGGCCGACAGGAAAGTCCGCAACGACGATGCCTATACGCCGGGCGCCGCAGCCGGTAAACGGCCGGACCGCTGCTCCATCGTGTACGCGCAACGCTGCCGCGAAGCGTTCGGCGACGGGCCGATCGTGCTCGGCGGGATCGAGGCATCCCTGCGGCGCATCGCGCATTACGACTACTGGGATGCCAGCGTACGACGCTCGATTCTCGTGGACGCGCACGCGGACATGCTCGTCTACGGCAACGCCGAGCGCGCCGTCGTCGAGCTCGCGCACCGGCTGGCGCGCGGCGAGGCGATCGACACCATCCGGGACATCCGCGGTACCGCGTTTCTACGCCGCGACACGCCGGACGGCTGGTGGCAAATCGACTCGACGCGCATCGACCGGCCCGGCCGGGTCGAGGCGATCGTCAGCCCGTACGCGAACCCGCAAACTGCGGCCTGCGCGAGCCGGGAACCGGACGAAGCAGATGCCGGCCGTAACGTTCTCCGTTTCGTGCCGGACGCGCGCCGGAATCGTGGCCGCTCGGTGATCCGGCTGCCGTCGTTCGAAAAACTGCGTAACGATCGCGTGCTCTACGCCCACGCGAGCCGCGTCCTGCACCTGGAGACGAATCCGGGCAATGCGCGTGCGCTCGTGCAGGCGCACGGCAAGCAGGAGCTGTGGCTGAATCCGCCGGCAATGCCGCTGACGACGGCCGAAATGGATTACGTCTACGGGCTGCCGTTCGCGCGCGTGCCCCATCCTGCCTACGGCGATGCGAAGATCCCCGCGTACGAGATGATCCGTTTCTCGGTGAACATCATGCGCGGCTGCTTCGGCGGCTGCACGTTCTGTTCGATCACGGAACACGAGGGGCGCATCATCCAGAACCGCTCGGAGGAGTCGATCCTCGAGGAGATCGGAAAGATACGCGACACGGTGCCGGGTTTCACGGGCGTCATCTCGGATCTCGGCGGGCCCACCGCGAACATGTATCGCCTCGCCTGCAAGAGCAAGCAGATCGAAGCTGCGTGCCGACGGCCGAGTTGTGTGTTCCCGGGCATCTGCAGCAACCTGAACACCGACCACTCCGCGCTGACCGGCCTGTACCGGAAGGCGCGTCGGCTACCGGGCATAAAGAAGGTGCTCATCGCATCCGGATTGCGCTACGACCTCGCCGTCGAAGACGAGGAATACGTGAAGGAGCTCGTCACGCACCATGTCGGCGGCTACCTGAAGATCGCGCCGGAACACACGGAGCCGGGCCCGCTCGACAAGATGATGAAGCCGGGCATCGGCGCCTACGACCGCTTCAGGGAACTGTTCGAGAAATTCTCGGCGGAGGCCGGCAAGGAGCAGTACCTGATCCCCTACTTCATCGCGGCGCACCCGGGCACTACCGATCTCGACATGGTGAACCTGGCCCTGTGGCTCAAGGAGAACGGATTCCTCGCCGACCAGGTGCAGGCCTTCCTGCCGACACCGATGGCGTCCGCGACCGCGATGTACCATTCGGGCAGGAATCCACTGCGGCGCGTTACGTACAAGAGCGACGAAGTGACCGTACCGAGGAGCCTGTCACAACGGCGCTTGCACAAGGCGCTGCTGCGCTACCACGATCCCGCGAACTGGCCGCTGATCCGGAAGGCGCTGCGAGATATGCATCTCGAGCGGCTGATCGGCGAGGGACCGGGCAAGCTCGTGCCGGAACACCAGCCGCGCGATGCGCGATACATCGCGGCGCGTCGCAAGAACACCAAAGAAGCTCACGAGAAACGCGTCCGGCGCGGGCGCGCGCTCACGCAGCACACGGGTTTGCCGCCGCGCGAAGAATAGCGGCCGCCGCGTGCGGCAGCAGGACTCGGGAAGATCACTTATGGCCGATTCGCCTTTTATCGTCGACGTCACCCGGGACAACTTCCAGGGCGTGATGGAGACCTCGTTCAAAGTCCCGGTGCTGCTGGACTTCTGGGCCGGCTGGTGCCAGCCGTGCCGGGTACTCATGCCGGTGCTCGCCAAACTGGCCGCCGAATACCGGGGCAGGTTCCTGTTGGGCAAGCTAAACACCGAGCAGGAACAGGAGATTGCTGCCCGCTTCGGCATCCGCAGCATCCCGAACGTCAAGCTGTTCCGCGACGGACGGCCCGTGGACGAGTTCCTGGGCGCGCTGCCGGAGCGGGCGGTCCGCGAGTTCCTCGATCGGCACCTGCCGCGCGAATTGGATGCGCGCGTGGAACAGGCGCGTGAACTGCTCGCCGCCGGGGACGCCGAAGGGGCAATCAATTTGTTGAGCGAGGCGCGCGGGACCGATCCGGACAACCCGCGGCTCACCGTGACGCTTGCCGAAGCGCAGGTGGCCATCGGCGACATCGCGGCTGCGGGAGCGACGCTGGACGCGCTGCCGGCGGACGAGCAGCGCAAGCCGGAAG
>JBAUVS010000573.1:0-16773 GCA_049583345.1 Woeseiaceae bacterium | reverse complement strand
GGACGCGCCCGTGCGAGCGGCCGGACCGCGAGTCGCGGCGGGCGACGGCTGGCGCCGGTATCCCGGCTTCCTGGCCGCCAATGCGGGCCGATTCGACGCGATCTCCGAGGTCCGCTTCCCCCGCGCGCGCTACCTGCTGGCACCGGGTGCGGCGGCACTGGCGACGGGCGGCGCGCTCTCGCCGCGAGACGTCGTGCCGGCCTATCTCAGGCAGTCGGTGGCCACGCCGCCGGCGTGAGCGGCCATAACATAACTGTAATATAGTGTTGTTGTAATGCGGCGCATGTGATGCGTTGGGACGGCATGGCCGACGTCATGCCCGCAGCTTCGGGATGACCACAAACAAGATTCTGATCGTCGAGGACGAGGCGCCGATCCGCGAGATGATCGCTTTCCATCTGGCCCGCGCAGGCTACGAGACGCTGGAGGCGGCCGATTGCCGGACCGCGCGCGAGCTCCTCGTCGACGAGCGGCCCGACCTCGCCCTGGTCGACTGGATGCTGCCCGACATGAGCGGGCTCGAGCTGACCCGCATGCTGAAGCGTGACAAGGAGAACGAGGAACTCGCGGTCATCCTGTTGACGGCGCGGGCCGACGAGTACGACAAGGTCGCCGGCCTGGACAGCGGCGCCGACGACTACATCACCAAGCCGTTTTCGCCGCGCGAACTGATTGCGCGGATACAGGCCGTGCTCAGGCGCTCGAAGAGCGGCGACGGCGAGACGGTCAGCTCCGGCATCCTGGAACTCGACGCCGCGGGTCACCGGGTCAGCGCGAACGGCAAGGAGGTCAGGCTCGGGCCTACGGAGTACCGGCTCCTGAAGTTCCTGATGATGCATCAGGACCGCGTCTACAGCCGTGCGCAGTTGCTCGACCGGGTCTGGGGCGCGAACGTCTACGTCGAGGAGCGCACCGTCGACGTGCACGTCCGGCGATTGCGCAAGGCGCTGGCGCCGGACGGCGCGGACGACTACATCCAGACCGTGCGTGGCGCCGGCTATCGGTACTCCACGCGCAGCGCCTGAGGCCCCGCAAGCCGATGCCGCACTCCAGCCGCAAGCTTGTTACAGGAGTGCTATTGCTGATCGCCATGGGTGCGCTTATCGGCTGGATCTACGGGCGACCGTTCATCGGCGCGTTCGCCGCAGCGCTGCTCGTGCTGGCATGGCAACTCCGGCAACTCGTCGCGTTCGATCGTGCCCTGCAGACCGGGGAGTTCGACCGCTTCCGCTACGGCGAGGGGATCTGGCAGCGGATCTATTCCCGCTTCAGGTACGAGCGCGAACGTGGCAATCGCTACAAGCGCGACTATCGGCAGCTGATCATGGAGATCCGCCGCTCGACCGATGCCATGCCCGACGGCGCCGTCATCCTCAACGAGGGTAACGAAATCGTCACCTGCAACCGCGCCGCAAAGTCGCTCGCGGGCCTCAAGCGCCGCAAGGATCGCGGTCAGCGCATCGACAACATCCTCCGCGACCCGCGCCTGACGGATCTGCTGGAGGCCGACGACGCGACCCGGACTGCCGACATCCCGTCGCCGGTGCGGGACGGATACTGGCTGAGCTGCCGCATCGTCCCGTACGGAGCCGACCAGAAGTTGTTCCTGCTGAGCGACGTCACGGAACGCATCGCGCTCAGCAAGATGCGGCGCGATTTCGTCGCAAATGCGTCTCACGAGCTTCGCTCGCCGCTGACCGTCATCAGCGGCTATCTCGACACGATCTCCGATGACGATCGACTGCCGTCCGACTGGCTGCAGCCGATTCGCCAGATGCAGGAACAGGCGCGGCGCATGAACCGGATCGTCGCTGAATTGCTCGAATTGTCGCGACTCGAGGCGGCCGGACGCGAGGATACCGGCGACGTCGTGGATATCGCCGCTCTGCTCGCGAGCGGTCGCAAGGCGTTCCAGGGACAGGACGACGCGCCGTCGATCCGGATCGAAGCAGAATCGATGGCGAAATTGCGCGGCAACTCGAGCGAGATCGAATCGGTGATCAGCAACCTGCTGTCCAATGCCGTGCGCCACACGCCGGCCGACGGCGAGGTGGTCCTGAGCTGGCGCTCGGGACCCGGGGGCGGCGATCTGGCCGTGAGCGATACCGGCGAAGGCATCGCCGAAGTCCACTTGCCCCGTCTCACCGAACGGTTCTTCCGCGTCGATCGAGGACGGGCAAGAGCGGACGGCGGCGTGGGTCTCGGTCTTGCGATCGTCAAACACGTCCTGGGACGCCACGACGCCACACTGCATATTTCGAGCAAAGCGGGCGTCGGCAGCGAGTTTCGCTGTCATTTCCCGACCGAGCGACTGCTCGTCGGACCGCCTGTCCCGCTGACCGGCGGCAGTCACAGTCGCTGACGGCCGGGTTCCCGCGGCCCGCCACGTCCTTAAAGGAACTGCAAGAAAACTGTAACAAAAGTTAAATAGGGCGTCTGTAACGTGCCGCTAACATTTCCGTAACAAGGCGATTACGCGGATGGGCCGGCACTCGAGAGTACTGTTTCTTCTGATCGTTCTTGCACCCGTGTTCGCGCGGGCGGACACGCAGACAACCCCGCTCGCGGACGGTCTCGACTACAGCGGCTGGTTCCGCCTGCGCTACGACGGCGTCGACGAGAAGGGTGTGGGCCATCGCGACCTCGGCCGGTTCGCCGGCCGCTTCGGCATCGCCGCCAGGCCCGCCGATACGATCCGGCTGGTGTTCGGCCTGGCCACCGGCGGCGACAATCCGACCTCCCGCAATCAAAGCTTCGGCAACGGATTCTCGAGCAAGGACATCGGCCTCGAGTATGCCTACGTCGACTGGTCGCCTTCCGACAAGCTGCACGTGTACGGCGGCAAGATGAAGAATCCCCTGTTCCGGGCCGGCGGGGCGCCACTCGTATGGGACAGCGACGTCACTCCCGAGGGCGTCGCGATGAGCTACGCCAGCGGCGTGTTGTTCGCCAACCTGGGCGCGTTCTTCATCGAACAGCGGGCCTCGGGCACGGACTCGATGGCCGGAGCGGTACAGGCCGGGGCGGTGATTCCTCTCGCGGACGAGACCCGGCTCAGAGTCGGCGCGGGCTACCTCGCGTACACCCATACGGCCGGTCAACCGGCCTTCTACAACGGCAGGCCGCTCGGCAACAGCGTCGATTCCGGGCTGCGGTATCTTTATGACTACCGCGACATCGAGGGATTCGCCCAGTTGGATACGACGCTGTCGGACTGGCCGCTGGCGGTCTACCTGCAGTGGGTGCGGAATACGGCCGTCGACGCCGAGGACACGGGCTATGCGTTCGGCGCCAGGATCGGATCGGCGCATGACAAGGGCGACATGGAGTTCAGCTGGACGTACATGGATATCGGCGCGGATGCAGTGGTCGGTACCTTCGACGATTCGGATTTCGGCGGTGGCGGCACCGATCATTCGGGTCATATGATCAAGGCGAAATACGTGTATTCCAGGAATATCGCTTTCGCGGCGAGCGGCTTCGTCAACCGGGTCAACCGGTTTACCGGCACAGAGCACGATTATTACCGTATCCAGCTTGACCTCGAATTCAAATTCGAGTGACATACGCAGCGGGGACGATGGTTCCTCCGGCGGCTGGAAACGATGCAGACATCCGACTTAACCGATCACATATCGCGGCGCTTCAACAAGGACATCGAGGATCTGCGTAACAGCGTCCTGTCGATGGGCGGTCTCGTCGAATCGCAGCTGGCGCGTGCGATCGCGGCCATCGTCAGCGGTGACAGCGAACTCGGCCTGCAGGTCGCGAAAGACGATTACAAAGTCAACGAAGTCGAAGTCGACATCGACGAGGAATGCAGTCGCATCCTCGCGACGCGCGCCCCGACGGCGGGCGATCTGCGCCTGATCGTCGCGATCATCAAGACCATCACGGACCTCGAACGCGTCGGCGACGAGGCGGAGAAGATCGGTTTCCTTGCATCGAATCTCGCGGCGATGGATCGCCCGCCGGATTCGTACCGGGAACTGAAGACACTCGGCACGCACGTATCCCACATGCTGCGCGATGCGATGAACGCCTTCGCCCGCCTGGACGTCGAAGAGGCTTTCGACGTGCTCCGGGAGGATGAACTCGTCGACGAGGAGTACGACGCGATCACCCGACAGTGCATCACCTTCATGATGGAAGATCCGCGCAGCATCAAGCGGGTGCTCAACGTCACCTGGGCTGCGCGTTCGCTGGAACGCATCGGCGACCACGCGAAGAACATCTGCGAGTACGTCATCTACATGGTCCGGGGTCGGGATGTCCGGCATACGGGCATCTCGGATGCCTCCGAACTCGACGAGATCGAAGACCAATGACCCTGCCGGGACGGCGGGCGGTCAACTTCGCCGGTTTCCTGGCCTGCGCCGGGATGATGGGATTCGCCCTCTACGCCCAGCACATCCTGCTGCTCGAGCCCTGCCCGTTGTGCGTGTTGCAGCGGGTCGCGGTCATCGGCCTCGGGATCGTGTTCCTGGTCGCGGCATTGCACGGGCCGCGCGGTTTCGGCGGCATCGTTTACGGCGTGCTGATCGCGCTGTTCGCGCTGGGCGGGATCGGCGTCGCCGGCTGGCATTCGCACCTGCAACACCTGCCGCCCAGCGAGACGCCGGCTTGCGGCCCGGGGCTCGACTACCTGCTCGACAACTTCCCGCTGTCCGAGGCACTGCGCATGGTCTTCCACGGCTCCGGCGAGTGCGCGAAGATCGTCTGGCAGTTCCTGGGCCTGTCGATGCCGGCCTGGGTGCTGATCTGCCTCGTCCTGCTCGGCAGCGCCGGTATCTGGAACAATCTCCGGCGCCGGGTCTGATGCGTCGCCCGCCGGGGCGGGCGCCTACAAAAGCAGCAGTTCCATGATGCGCCGGTACATGCCGGTCAGCGCGATCACGTCGTCGATGCGGACGTGTTCGTCGACCTTGTGAATGGACGCATTCACGGGTCCCAGCTCGACGACGTCGGTACCGGCGGGTGAGATGAAGCGGCCGTCGGACGTGCCGCCGCCGGTGGACAGGGCGGGGCGTTCGCCGGCAGTTTCTTCCACGGCGCGGCTGACCGCGTCGATGAGCCGGCCCGGGCGTGTCAGGAACGGCTCGCCGGACAGGTGCCAGGCGAGTTCGTAATCGATGTCGTGGGCGTCGAACAGGGCCTGCACGCGGGCCTCGAGCCGCTCGTAGTCCCATTCCGTCGAGTAGCGGAAGTTGAAGCGCGCCGTCAGTTCGCCGGGCGTCACGTTGGGGAATCCGACCCCGGCGCGGATGTCGACGACCTGGAAACTCGTGGGCGGGAAGTGGTCGTTGCCGGCATCCCATTCGATCGTGTGCAATTCCGCCAGCACCGGAGCGAAGCGCCCGATCGGGTTGTCGGCGAGTTGCGGATAGGCGACGTGGCCCTGGACGCCGCGGACGGTCAGCATGCCGCTCAGCGAGCCCCGGCGTCCGATGCGGACGGTGTCGCCCAGTCTCTCCTGACTCGAGGGCTCGCCGAGGATGCACCAGTCCAGGCGTTCGTCGCGATCCTTCAACGCCTCCATGACGCGCAGGGTGCCGTCCCGCGCGTGGCCCTCTTCGTCGCTCGTGATCAACAAGGCGAGGCTGCCGGCATGATCGGGATGTTCTGCGAGGAAGCGTTCGCACGCGACGATCATCGCGGCGAGACCGCTCTTCATGTCCGCCGCGCCGCGACCGTAAATACAGCCGTCGCGGACGACCGGTTCGAACGGATCGCTGTGCCATTCGTCGGGGGGGCCGGGCGGCACGACGTCGGTGTGCCCGGCAAAACACAGGACCGGGCCCGCCTCACCACGGCGCGCGTACAGGTTGCTGACGTCGGCGCATGGCATCGGCTCGCAGGCGAAGCCGAGCGGCGCAAGCCGCGCCGCGATCAGCGCCTGGCAGCCGGCATCGTCTGGCGTCACCGACGGACGCCGGATCAGCTCGTTCAGCAGCAGGATCGACGGATGTTGCCCGGAGGCGTCGGCAGAAGTTGGCATTGATTCTTGAAAGATTCTTTAAGTAATTGATATATAAATATTAAGTTTTCAACCCAACGCAACCGACGGATCCATTATCGCATCGCCTCTGCAACAATTCGGTAACACTCGGCCGATATGCTTTGCGGCAACGTTCATTCGCAGCGGAGAGCATAGTGTGGCAAAGACAAGCGCAGCAATAACCCTGATCGCGGCCGCAATCTTCTCGAGCGTCGTTCCGCGAATTGCGGACGCCCAGGCGGCACGCGACTACATCTACATCGTCGGTTCATCCACAGTCTATCCGTTCGCGACCGTCGTCGCCGAGCGCTTTGGTCGCAACAGCAATTTCAAGACACCCAAGGTCGAATCGACCGGCTCCGGCGGCGGATTCAAGCTGTTTTGCGAAGGGGTGGGCGTGGCCTACCCGGACATCAGCGACGCATCCCGCGCCATCAAGCCCTCGGAAATGGCGACCTGCGCCCGCAACGGCGTCACCGATATCGTCGAGGTCAAGATCGGCTACGACGGGATCGTTATCGCCAACGCGATGAATGCGCCCTCAGCGGACTTCAGCCGTGCCGACCTCTACGAGGCCCTGGCCAAGCAGGTCCCGGGCGACGGCGACGGCGTCCTCGTCGACAATCCGAACCAGACCTGGTCCGACGTGAGCCCGGAGTTGCCGAACGAGCGGATCGAGGTGCTCGGACCGCCGCCGACGTCCGGAACCCGGGATGCATTCGTCGAACTCGTGATGGACACGGGTTGTGCGACGGTGCCGTGGATCAAGGCGCTCGAAGCCAGCGACAAGGGCCGTTACCAGACCATCTGCCAGACCCTCCGCGAGGACGGCGGCTACATCGAGGCCGGCGAAAACGACAACCTGATCGTCAACAAGCTCGAGGCCAATCCCGGTGCGTTCGGCATCTTCGGTTTCAGCTTCCTCGACCAGAACGCGGAGAAGATCAAGGGCGCCAGGGTGAACGGGATCGCTCCGACGTTCGAGTCGATAGCGGACGGCAGCTATCCCGTGTCGCGGCCCTTGTACTTCTATGTGAAGAAGGCGCACGTCGACGTAATTCCCGGGTTGCGCGAGTACCTGAAGGAGTTCACGTCCGAGCGTGCCTGGGGCGACGACGGGTATCTTGCCGAGCGGGGCCTGATCCCGATGCCGGCCGATGAGCGCCGGCGCGTGACGGCAACGGTACGGGATCTGACAACGCTGCCCATGGCGAAACAGTAGGGCTGCGCCGGTTTTCCGGCCGGCGGGAAACGGGGCGGCGTGCAGACGACGACAGTAATCCTGGTCCTGGTCGCGATGGCCGTCGCGGCATTCTATTTCGGCCGCGGCCGCTCGGTCGCGCTCGCGGGCGGACCGCGGCGCGGCACACGGCTGCATTCGCTGCCCGGATACTACGGGTACTACACGGCGATGTGGTGCCTGATCCCGGCCCTCGCCGTGCTGCTGATCTGGGCGATCGTCGAACCGAAGGTCATCATCGCGCTGGTCGTCCACGGGCTGCCGTCGGAACAACAGAACCTGGATCCGGGCAAACTGGATCTGCTCGTCAACAACATCCGTAATCTCGCCGTGGGCGATGCCATCAGCGGCACCGCGGATGCGACGCTCAGGGACGCCGCACTGCACCTGCGCGGATACACCGAGACCGGCCGCCGGCTGCTGGCGACGCTGGCGATCGGGCTGGGCGGGCTCGGCGGGGCCATTGCCTGGACACGAATCCGGCCCGAGCTGCGCGCGCGCAACCGGGTCGAATACGCGATCCGGCTGCTGCTGATCGGCGCATCCAGCATCGCGATCCTGACGACGATCGGCATCGTCTTCTCGGTGCTGTTCGAAGCAATCCGCTTTTTTCACAAAGTCCCGATCATGGATTTCCTGTTCGGGCTGGAGTGGAGTCCGCAGACGGCCATCCGTACCGATCAGGTCGGCTCGTCCGGCAGCTTCGGGGCCGTGCCGCTGTTCACGGGCACTTTGCTGATTACCAGCATCGCCATGTTGGTGGCGGTGCCGGTCGGCCTGATGACCGCGATCTACCTGGCCGAATATTCCTCGCATCGCGTGCGCGGGCTTGCCAAGCCCTTGCTCGAAGTCCTGGCCGGTATTCCGACCGTCGTCTACGGCTTCTTCGCCGCGTTGACGGTCGCTCCCTGGGTGCGCGACACGGGCGAAGCGCTCGGGCTCCGGGTCGCTTCGGAGAGCGCACTCGCCGCGGGGCTCGTGATGGGGATCATGATCATCCCGCTCGTCTCGTCGCTCGCCGACGATGCGATCAATGCCGTTCCCAGTGCGATGCGCGACGGTGCGCTCGGGCTCGGCTCCACGCGTTCCGAGGCGATGCGGCGCGTACTGTTGCCGGCGGCATTGCCGGGCATCGTCGGCGGCATACTGCTGGCCGTGTCACGGGCGATCGGCGAAACGATGATCGTCGTCATGGCTGCCGGGTTGTCCGCCAATCTGACCGCCAATCCGTTCGCCGCCGTGACCACGGTGACGGTTCAGATCGTCACCTTGCTGATCGGCGACCAGGAGTTCGACAGCGCAAAGACACTGGCCGCGTTCGCTCTCGGCCTGGTCCTTTTCGTGGTGACATTGTGCCTGAACGTGGTTGGACTGAGCGTGGTCCGCAAGTACCGCGAGCAATACGACTGAGGCCGGAAACAGACGCCGATGCAGCGATTCGAACTCACTCGCCACAAAGTCGAGGCCGGACTCCGGCGCCGCCACCGGTCGGAAATGCGCTTCCGGATCGCGGGGATGCTCGCGACGGCCGCCGGCATCCTGTTCCTCGGCTTCTTCTTCGCGGACCTGTTTGCGAAGGGAGCTTCGGCGTTCCTGCAGACCTTCGTCTCGCTCGACGTGGAACTTTCGGAGGACATTATCGCGCCCGAAGGCCAGCCAGACCTCGCGTATGCCGATTTCGACGGCCTGGTGCACGACGCGCTGCGCGCGGATTTCCCCGAAGTGCGGAGCCGGTCCGAGCGACGTGACCTGTACCGGCTGGTCAGCACCGGTGCGAGTTACCGGTTGCGCGACATGGTGGCGTCGAACCCGCAGCTTATCGGCACGCGCCAGACGGTGTGGGTGCCCGCGTCGTCGATCGTGGACATGTTCGTCAAGGGCCACATCGATGCCACGCTGGACCCGTCGATGCGCCCGCTGAGCGATGCCCAGATCCGCTGGATCCGTCATTTGCAGGACACCGGCAGGCTGGAACGGCGATTCAACAAGGCGCTGTTCGCCAACGGCGATTCGCGCGAGCCGGAACTGGCCGGGATTCGTGGCGCCGTGATGGGTTCTTTCTACATGTTGCTGGTGACCATCGTGCTCGCATTTCCGGTCGGCGTCGCCGCGGCGATCTACCTGGAGGAGTTCGCTCCGCGCAGCCGCTGGTCCGATCTCATCGAGGTCAATATCAACAATCTTGCCGCCGTGCCGTCGATCGTGTTCGGATTACTCGGCCTTGCCGTCTTCATCAACTGGCTGGCGATTCCCAGGTCCTCACCGCTGGTCGGCGGGCTCGTCCTGTCCCTGCTGACGCTGCCCGTGATCATCATCGCATCGCGGGCCGCGATACAGGCCGTGCCCCCGTCGATCCGCGAAGCGGCACTCGCACTCGGAGCATCGAAGGTGCAGATGGTGTTTCAACACGTGCTGCCGCTCGCGTTGCCCGGGATGCTCACCGGTACGATCATCGGCATGAGCAGGGCGCTCGGCGAGTCGGCACCGCTGCTGATGATCGGCATGGTGGCGTTCATCGTCGACGTGCCGCAGGGATTTACCGATCCGGCCACGGCACTGCCCGTGCAGATCTATCTGTGGGCGGACAGTCCCGAGCGGGCATTCGCAGAACGGACTTCGGCAGGGATCATCGTGTTGCTCGGATTCCTCCTGCTGATGAATCTGGCCGCCGTCATAGTCCGGAAACGTATGGAACGCAGATGGTAACGGCTCGTTGTGTGACGGGTGAGGCTGTATGACAATGGCACGCATGACGGAAGTGAATCTCCCCGGCGACAGTCCCCGCAGAGAGGGCGATCCGGTTGCTGAGCCGGGTCGTGCGAGGCCGCGCCAGGGCACACATGACGGGCGCGGGCGGGTGCTCGACCATCTCGAACAACCGGTCGAGGCCGGCGCGACGGTCGGACACGTGCGCTGCAGGAACCCATTCGTCGTCGCCGAGGACGTCAACGTCTTTTACGGTGACAATCACGCCATCAAGAACGTCACGCTCGAGATCAGCAAGAAAGAAGTCATCGCATTGATCGGGCCGTCGGGTTGCGGCAAATCGACGTTTTTGCGTTGCCTCAACCGCATGAACGATACGATCGAATCGGCGAGGGTGAGCGGCCGCATCACGCTGGACGGGCAGGACATCTACGGCAAGGAACTCGATCCGGTGGCGCTGCGCGCGCGCGTCGGCATGGTGTTCCAGAAACCGAATCCGTTCCCGAAGAGCATCTACGACAACGTCGCCTACGGGCCGCGGATACACGGACTCGCCGCCGACAGGGCAGAACTGGACGACATCGTCCATACGAGCCTCGAGCGCGCGGGTCTGCTGCGCGAGGTCAAAGACCGGCTCGACGAGCCCGGCACGGGCCTGTCGGGCGGCCAGCAACAGCGGCTTTGCATCGCGCGCACGATCGCGGTGAACCCGGAAGTCATTCTCATGGACGAGCCGTGTTCCGCGCTGGATCCGATCGCGACGGCGCGTATCGAGGACCTGATGGACGAATTGACGCAGGACTATGCGATCGTCATCGTCACACACTCGATGCAGCAGGCGGCGCGTGTATCGCGCCGTGTCGCGTACTTCCATCTCGGCATGCTGGTCGAGGTCGACGAGACCGACAAAATCTTCACGAATCCCCAGCACAAGCTGACCGAGGATTACATCACCGGCCGCATCGGGTAACTTTCCGCCGTTACAGATCCGAGATTTCGAGGAAATCGCCGAAGCGCTTCTCGGAGAACCCCACCGCGATGAAGGTCGGGGTCTCCAGAACCGGCCGCTTGATGAGCGTCGGGTTGTCGATCATCGCCGCCAGCGCCTTGTCCCGCGTCATGTCGTTGCGGTCCACTTCGGGGATCTTGCGCCAGGTCAGACTCTGCTTGTTCAGCAGCCGCTCCCAGCCGATACGCTGCGTCCATCGCTCGAGCATCTGGATATCGAGGCCGTCCTCGCGCAGATCGTGGAAACGATACTCGATGTTGTGATCCGCAAGATACTTGCCGGCCTTGCGGCACGTGTCGCAACTCTTGATTCCGAATACGGTCAGCACTATCCGACCTAGTCTACAGCTTTGCGCAGCAGTTCGTTAAGGCCCGTCTTGGCGCGGGTCTTGGCATCCACATGCTTCACTATGACGGCGCAATACAGGGAATATTTGCCGTCGGCGGACGGCAGGTTGCCCGGCACGACGACGGATCCGGCCGGTACCCGGCCGTAGTGGATCTCGCCGGATTCGCGATCGTATATGCGGGTGCTGGCGCCGATATACACGCCCATGGAGATGACCGAACCGCGCTCCACGACGACGCCCTCGACAATCTCGGAGCGTGCACCGATGAAGCACTCGTCTTCGATGATCGTCGGACCGGCCTGCACGGGTTCGAGCACGCCGCCGATGCCGACGCCGCCGGAGAGGTGGACGTTCCTGCCGATCTGCGCGCAGCTGCCGACGGTCGCCCAGGTATCCACCATCGTGCCGCGGTCCACGTAGGCGCCGATGTTCACGTAGCTGGGCATGAGCACGACGTCGGGCGCGACGTAGGCGCCGCGACGCACGACGGCATCGGGCACGACGCGCACGCCGTCGCGGGCGAAATCGGCCTCGGAATAGTCCGCGTACTTCAGCGGCACCTTGTCGTAGAAGCGGCTGTACGTGCCCTCGCAGACGCGGTTGTCGGCGAGCCGGAAGCTCAGCAGCACCGCCTTCTTGAGCCATTGGTTGACCCGCCAGCCGGCGTCGGATGGCTCGGCGACGCGGACCTCTCCGGTATCCAGCAGCGCGATGGCCCGCCCGACGGCATCGGCGAGACGCCGCGCCTCGCCCGGGTCTTCGAGTCGACCCTTGCGTTCGTATCCGGATTCGATGACTTCGATGATTTCGTCCACGCGTCGGATTCCCAGTATCTCCTAACCGTCGAGTTTGGCGACGATCCGTTCGCGCAGCCGGGCCTGCGCATCGTCGTCGAGTGGCTTGCCACCGGTGTCGCTGATATAGAACACGTCCTCGGCACGCTCGCCGATCGTCATGATCTTTGCGGCGGCGATATCGATGTCCTGCTCGATGAAAACCTGGCCGATTTTGCTCAGCAGTCCCGGCCGGTCCGCCGTGATGAGTTCCATGACCGTGTTGCCGTATGCGCGGTTGTAGCCGAACCCGACGCTGGTCTTGGTGGTGAACATTCTAACCTGGCGCGGTGCGGTGCGCGTGACCTTGACGACGTGGTCGTCTTTCGCGGTAAGTACCCGCGTCAGGGACCGGCGGATCTTGTTCAGGCGCGCTTCGTCGATCTCGATGCGTTTGTCGAGCTCCATGAAGATGAAGGTGTCGAGGCTGTAGCCATTCTCGATGGGCATGACGCGTGCGTCCATGATCGTCATGCCGAGTTCGTCCAGCACGGCGGTGGCGTGGGCGAAGGTGTGATGCGTACGCGGCGTATACAGGACGGCTTCGACACCGTCGCCTCGCGTCTGCCGCCGCACGTCGAGCAGCCCGACCTCGGACTTCGTGTCCGAGTCGGCCAGCCAGTCGGTATGCCATACGATCTCGTCGGAGCGGTGGCGCAGGAAATAGTTTTCGCTGAGCAGCCGCCAGACTTCCTCGATGCGTTCGTCGGCGACACCTGCCTCGTGCAGTGCCTGCAGGGCTTCCTTCTTCTTCTCGAGGACGAGCTGCTCGCGATCGATCGGATTCTCGAGGCCGCGGCGCAGGGCGCGATGCGTGAGTTCGTACAGATCGTGGAACAGCGTAGCCTTCCAGGAATTCCAGAGCTTGGGATTGGTTCCGCGCACGTCGGCGACCGTCAGCACGTACAGATAATCGAGGTGCAGCGGATCGCTCACCAGGGATGCGAACTCGTTGATCACGTGCGGATCGCCGATGTCTTTCTTTTGCGCCGTCGTCGACAGGATCAGGTGATTGCTGACGAGCCAGGCGACGACTCTTGCATCGTAATTGCTCATCCCGTGTTCGAGGCAGAACGACTCGGCATCGACGGCGCCGAGCTCGGAGTGATCACCGCCGCGGCCCTTCGCGATGTCGTGGAACAGCCCGGCCAGGTACGCGATCTCCGGCTTCTCGAGCGTCTGCATGATATGACTGCAGTGCGGGAACTCGTGATCGAAGCGCGACAAGGCGAAGCGACGCAGGTTGCTCACGACGAACAGGGTGTGTTCGTCGACCGTGTAGGCGTGGAAGAGATCGTACTGCATGCGGCCGACGATGCGGCCGAAACTCGGGATGTACAGGCCCAGCACGCCGTACAGGTTCATTCGCCGGAGTTCGTGCGTCACGCCTTCCGGCGCACGCAGGATCGACAGGAACAGGCGGTGATTGCGCGGATTCTGCCGGAACTCCTCGTCGATCAGGTACAGGTGGCGCTTGATGAGTCCCACCGTGTACGCACTGACGCCCTGGATCTCCGGATGCTGCTGCAGGAGCAGGAACAGTTCCAGCAGGGCGGAAGGATCGTTCGCGAATACGCGCTCGTTCACGGTCTGCAGGTAACCGTTCTTGACCTGGAACCGCGCATTCAGCGGCGTCGGGGTCGCATCGGGATCCATCAGGATCGCTTCTTCGAAGAGCTGCAGCAGCATTTCGTTGAGCCGGCTGAGCTCCATGACGGTGCGATAGTAGCGCTGCATCAGCTGTTCGACGGCCAGCGTATAGGTGGCGTCCTCGTAGCCGAGCATCTTGGCCAGCTTGATCTGGTGATCGAAGAGGATGCGGTCCTCGCGGCGGCCGGTGAGAATGTGCAGCGCGAATCGGACCCGCCACAGGAAGGCCTGACCTTCGTTCAGGCGGCGCACCTGGCCTTCCGTCAGGAAGCGGTGCGGGACGAGTTCATCGAAGGTCTCGACGCCGAAATGGCGCTTTGCAACCCAACCGATCATCTGGATGTCGCGCAGGCCCCCGGGGCTGCCCTTGACGTTGGGTTCGAGGTTGTACGCGGTGTCGCCGTAGCGGTGATGACGGGCGATCTGTTCCTTGCGCTTCTCCGAGAAGAACTCCCTGGACGGCCAGATATTGTCGGGAGAAATTTCGGCCTGCATCGCATCGTACAGCCCCTGCGGCCCGTCCAGCAGCCGCGACTCCATCAGCGTGGTCGTGACGGTCAGGTCGGCGCGCGCCTGTTCGCGGCACTGCGCGACCGTACGCACGCTGTGACCGATCTCGAGGCCGACGTCCCAGAGCGCGGTAACGAAAGAGGAGAGCCGCCTCTCGCTGGTCTCGGACAGACCGTCCGGCAACAACAGCAATATGTCGACGTCCGAGAACGGATGCAGTTCGGCGCGGCCGTAGCCGCCGACGGCGACCAGCGCCACCTTGTCGGCATGCTCGCCGGCGTGCCGGCGCCACAGTTGCAGCAGCAACTCGTCGATGACCTTCGCCCGCAGGTGGACGAGCGTCACGACCGGCTCGCCGGCGTCGAAGCGCTCCTTGATGTTGGCGTTGGCCGCCTCCAGCGCGGCCCGGCTGCTGCCGGGGACTTCGGTGGCCATCGTTTCGCGGAGCAACTGGACGGCCGCATCCTCGGAGAATGAATCCGCCCACTCGACGGCCGAAAAGCTCATCGCACTCCTTGGGACACGGACCGGTCACCGGCGCCGAGCGTGAGGACCTCGTGGCCCGATTCGGTAATCAGGATCGTGTGTTCCCATTGCGCCGACAGGCTGTGGTCCTTGGTGACGACCGTCCAGCCGTCGGGTAGCAGGCGTACCTGCCGTTTGCCGGCGTTGACCATGGGCTCGACCGTCAGGGTCATGCCGGCTTTCAGCTCCAGGCCGGTCCCGCGGGTGCCGTAGTGCAACACCTGCGGGTCCTCGTGGAAGCCAAGGCCGATGCCGTGGCCGCAATATTCCCGGACCACGGAGAAGTTGTGCTTCTCGACGAATTCCTGGATCGCGGCGCCGACATCGCCGAGACGCTTGCCCGGGGCCAGTTCCTCTATGCCCAGCCACATGCTGTCGTAGGTGATCCGGGCCAGCCGCTGGGCCTGCACGCCCGGCTTG
Source organism: Woeseiaceae bacterium (assembly GCA_049583345.1). Classification (GTDB taxonomy): domain Bacteria; phylum Pseudomonadota; class Gammaproteobacteria; order Steroidobacterales; family Woeseiaceae; genus UBA1847. The sequence continues at coordinate 1,533 of JBAUVS010000573.1, read as the reverse complement.
CCGACGAAGAACATGCGGCTGCTGTCGCCGTGATAGCCGTCCTTGATGACGGTGACGTCGATATTGAGGGCGTCGCCGGCTTTCAGGCGGCGCTCGCCCGGAATCCCGTGGCAGACGACGTGGTTGACCGAGGTGCAGATCGACTTCGGGAACCCGCGGTAGTTGAGGGGGGCCGGAATGGCGTCCTGATCCTCGGTAATGTACCGGTGGCAGATCGTGTCCAGCTCGCCGGTCGTGACCCCCGGTTTGACATAATCTCCGATCATGTCGAGCACGTCGGCCGCCAGTCGGCCGGCGATCCGCATCTTGTCCTGCTCATCGGCGGTTTTGATCGTCACTGTCATCGGGAATGCACCGGACTGCCAGCCTGGAGCCGCAAAACGCTGAGACCCAGCGTTTCCCGGCCCCGACGCCTGTGCGGCGGCCTGCCTGTCTGCCGTTGTTGGTCGCGACCGGCTATGGTATAAAGCGCGCGCCCTAGAGGCAATGAATCCACACGTACACCGACACGTCGCGCGGGGTGCCCCACCGAAAAAGGGGTTGCGCGGCGGGGTGTGCGGAGGCCTAACCCGGAGAATCGAAATGGCAGACGTATCCATGCGCCAGATGCTTGAGGCTGGCGTGCACTTTGGTCACCAGACCCGCTTCTGGAACCCGAAGATGGCCCCCTACATCTTCGGCGAACGCAACAAGATCCACATCATCAACCTCGAGAAGAGCTTGCCGCTCGCGCGGGAGGCCTGTGCCTTCGTCAAGGCGACCGTGGCGGACGGCGGTGCCGTCCTTTTCGTCGGCACCAAGCGCGCCGCGCGCGAGTCGATCCGCACCCACGCGAGCCGGGCGGGCATGCCATTCGTCAGCCATCGCTGGCTCGGCGGCATGCTGACCAACTACAAGACCATCCGGCAATCGGTGAAACGGCTGACGTCGCTCGAGCAGATGGCCGAGGAAGGCGGCTTCGAGGGTCTGACCAAGAAGGAAGTCCTCGGGCTGAACCGGGAGCAGGAAAAGCTCGAACGCAGCCTGGGCGGCATCAAGGAGATGAAGGGGCTGCCCGACGTGCTGTTCGTCGTGGACGTGGACCACGAAGATATCGCGGTGCGCGAGGCGCGCAAGCTGGGCATCCCGGTCGTCGCGATCGTGGACACGAATTGTTCGCCCGACGGGGTCGACTACGTCATCCCCGGTAACGACGATGCGATGCGGGCGATCGAACTGTACGCGTCGATGATCGCCGACGCCGTGCTGGACGGCAAGGCGTCCCTGCCCGAGGTGGCGCTCGGCGACGACGAGTTCGTCGAACTCGACGCCGAAGGGAAGGTCAAGCGGTCGACGGGCCGCAAGAAGAAGGCGGCCAAGAAGGCCGTCGTCAAGAAGAAGCCCGCCGCCCGGAAGGCCGCCAGCCAGGCGGCCGAGCGCCAGCCGGAGCGGGAGGCGAAAGCCGGGACCGCCGCGCCCGAGAGCAAGGCGGAGAAGGAGGAAAAGGCCGACGCTCCCGTGGCCGAGCGCGAGGCGGAGCCGGAGGCTGCGGCC
>JBAUVS010000572.1:0-6571 GCA_049583345.1 Woeseiaceae bacterium | reverse complement strand
TGGCGCGCCCGACAGGATTCGAACCTGTGACCCCTGCCTTCGGAGGGCAGTACTCTATCCAGCTGAGCTACGGGCGCGTTGCGTGTTTCGCGGCTGAAGCCGCTCCTACAACCACAATGGCAGGATTGCGGCCCGCAATTCTAGCGCATGCTGCGGATTTTCGCCTTGGTGTCCTCGAGCTCGCCGGCCAGAGCCTTGTCGTGGTTTTCCGCGATTGCGGCACCGATCTCCTCGAGGGCAGCGTCAAACTCGCCCTGATCGGCGAGCGCCAGCGCCAGGTTGTTGCGGGCGACTACCATCCCTTCATCGCCAGCGAGCAGGTCCCGATAGAGCTGCTCGGCTTCGGCATACTTGCCGCCGGCGAGATAGACGTTGCCGAGGCCGAAGGTCGCGATGGTATCGCCCGGCCAGGTCGACAGCGCCGTGCGCCATGCGGTCGCGGCCGCATCGAGCTGGCCCGCCTGCTCGAGCGCCGCAATGGCGTCGAAGTAGCGCGTCTTCTCCGCGTTGACCGGTACCGCGTCCGGCGGCAGCGCGACGAAGGCCCAGTAGTCGCTTCGCCGCCACGTATACAGGAACGTCCTGACGGAGGTCACATGGCGGCGTTCCGTCCCCGAGCGCAAGATGACCTGGCCACGTTCAGGATCGATGCCCACGACGACCGCGTAGTGCCAGCGCGGCATCAGCGCGATGCTGAGGTTCTGCATCACGAGCACCGGCCGCCCGGCCTCGAGCTCCGCCCGGATCGCCGACAGCGTGCCGTCGATGACGTAAGGCAATCGTCCCTCGCTGCGCGCCGCGGCCAGCAGCTCGAACTGCAGGCTGCCCTTTCGCTGCGGGATATACACGCGATCGACGATGTCATCGAGCGCGACGTCGGCGCCGCTTGCGAGCAGCACCGTGGTCAGCGCCGCGGGTCCGCACTGGTAGCGCTCCTGCGGGATAAAGGGGGTGGCCTCGAGTTCGACGGGGCCGGCCCCCTCCGGTAGCTCGCGCACCGCCTCCGGAAACGACGCGCAGCCGGTCAGCAATAAAAGAGCCGGCAGGAGCCGGCTCATTGAAAAGTGCCACCGCACGCTTGCCGTGCGCCGCGGCTCAGGTCTTCTTGAAGATGTCGATGACACCGACGAGTTCGAGGATGATCAGGACCACGAACACGGCGCCGACGAGTCCGAGAATGTCGCCGCCGGCCTTCTGGTCGTCCATCGACTGTTCGAGCTGGAGCAATTCCTGATTACTCAAGCCCTTCACGCGCTCGGCGACCATCGCCGGATCGACGCCGAGTTTCACGAGCTGCTGCTTGACGTCGTCCCTTGCCAGCAGCACTTCGACCCGTGCCAGGCTCGCCGCGCGCGCCTGGGAGTCGATCAGGTAACCGGTGTTGATCATTGCCGCAGGCGCCGCCTGCACGAAGCCCATGCCGATCAGCGTCACCGATGCGAATCGGACCACGGCTCCTCGTAGTCTCGAGATTTCCATAGTGGGTTGCCCTCAATTCAGCGAATCCCGGCGATTATAACCGGTGTTCGCGGCTGAAACCGCTCCCGTGGCTGCGAATCCGGCCAGGCCGGTTCCGTTCGCGGCCGGGGCGGAGCAGTCGACATTCGTTCCGTGCCGCGCATAATAAACACGAGATGGTCGAATATGCTGCATGACGGGAGCCAACAGGGAGTGCGACAGGAACCACGATGATCCGACGACTTTTCACGCAGGTGGCCGAAGCATTGTCCGCATCGGGCCACGCCGATTCCGACGAGACGACCCGGCAACAAGCGTTGCGGATGGCCACGGCCGTGCTCATGGTCAACGTCGCGCGTGCCGATCACGTGTTTGACGAGAGCGAATTCGACAGCGTCCTGCAACTCGTCCAGTCGCACTTCGGGCTCGCGCCCGAAGACGCGGCGACGCTCTGCAACGCGGCAAACGACAAGGTCGACGACCTCGTGTCGGTGCTCGAGTTCACGCAACTGCTGCACGAGCATCTCGACGAGGAGGAGAAGGCCCGAATCGTCGCGATGCTCTGGCGCATCGCCTATGCGGACGGCCGCCTGGACAAGTTCGAGGACGCGCTCGTGCTGAAGATCGGCGACCTGTTGTACGTGAGCCGCGGCCTCGTCATGCGGCTGAAGGACGACGCCGCGAAAGCGGCGGGCTGAATCAGAGCGCCGCGAGCACGCGTTCGAGACGCGTCTTGACCTCCTTTGCCAGCGGAACCACGCGCGGGTCGTCGACCAGCGACAACACCGCTTCCGGGTCCATGAAACTCACGTGCACGGTGCCAGCATCGTCTTCGCGGACCAGCACGTTACAGGGCAGCAGCAGACCGATGTCCGGGACCGCCTCCACTGCCTGGTGTGCCAGCGGGGGATTGCAGGCGCCGAGGATACGGTAGGGAGGCAACTCCGCGCCGAGCTTTTCCTTGAGCTTGGCGGCCACGTCGATGTCCGACAGCACGCCGAAGCCTTCCGTCTGCAATATCGCCGTGACCTTGTCGATCGCTTCGTCGAAACCGACGTCGACGGCCTTGCCGAATCCGAATTTCGAGTCCATCGGCTGTTAACCTTTGCCGCCGGCCGGCGAACAATAGATGTCGTGGAGCAGGTGGATCACCTTGTCCACCGGGCCGTGCGCCAGCGCGTAATAAATCGTCTGCGACTCGCGGCGCGTCGTGACGAGGCCGTTGCGCCGCAGCCGGCCCAGTTGCTGCGAGAGCGCGGACTGGCTGAGCGGTATCTGCGCATTCAGCTCGCCGACCGAGCGCTCGCCCTCGGCGAGCGCGCACAGGATCAACAGCCGGCTCTCGTTGCCCAGCGCCTTCATCAGGCTCGCGGCATCCGGCGCGTGTTCGCGCAGCTGCGCCGTCGGCGATCCGACGGGCGGCTTGCGGACTGCTGCACCGTGCTTCCTGGCCATCCGGTTCTCCGCGGGCGTCCCGGCCCGAAGGGGCCAGTATAACGGCCACTAATTTAGAAATCTATAAATTAGTATTTACTATATTAGTACTAAATAATATACTACCCTCCGGAAACCGTGTCGGAACCAGTGAGGAGCAAGCCATGGCCAGGATCGTTGTGATGGGCGCCGGAATCGGCGGCATCTCTCAAGCCTATGAACTGAAGAAGGAATTCGGCAACGCCCATGCGATCACGCTGATCGGCGATTCCGACCGCTTCGAATTCACTCCCTCCAACCCCTGGGTCGCGGTCGGCTGGCGCAAGCCGGACCAGGTCGTGGTCGAGTTGCCGAAGGTCATGCAGAAGTTCGGCATCGAGTTCATCGGCGAGGGCGTGAAGAAAGTGCAGCCGGCCGACAACAAGCTGGAACTCAACGGCGGCGGCGAGGTGGCGTACGACTACCTGGTCATCGCGACGGGCCCGAAGCTCGCGTTCGACGAAGTGCCCGGCCTCGGACCCGAGGGCCATACCCAGTCGGTCTGCAAGACCGGCCACGCGGAGACGGCCTTCGCGGACTTCGAGAAACTCGTGGCCGACCCCGGTCCGGTCGTCGTCGGCGCGGCTCCGGCGGCCTCCTGCTTCGGCCCCGCCTACGAGTACGCATTCATCCTCGACACCGAGCTCAAGAAGCGCAAGATTCGCGACCGCGTGCCGATGACCTTCGTCACGCCGGAACCCTACGTCGGTCACCTGGGACTCGACGGCGTCGGCGATACCAAGGGCCTGATGGAATCCGAGCTCCGCGATCGGCACATCCGCTTTATCTGCAATGCGAAGATTACCGAGGTCAGCGACGGCAAGGTGCATTGCACCGAATACGACGAGGACGGCAAGGAGAAGAAGCAGCACGAGATCGCATTCAAACACTCGATGATCCTGCCCGCGTTCAAGGGCGTCGACGCGGTCATGGGCATCGAAGGCCTGACGAATCCCCGCGGCTTCATACTGATCGACGAGTACCAGCGCAACCCGGCTTATCACAACGTCTATTCGGTCGGCGTGTGCGTCGCGATCCCGCCGGTCGGCCCGACGCCGGTCCCGACCGGGGCGCCGAAGACCGGCTACATGATCGAGTCGATGGTCACCGCCACGACCCACAACATCCGTGACGCGATCGAGGGCCGCGAGCCGTCGGCGCGCGGCAGCTGGTCTGCCGTCTGCCTCGCCGACTTCGGCGACACGGGCGTTGCGTTCGTCGCGCTGCCGCAGATCCCGCCGCGCAACACGAACTGGGCATCGAAGGGCAGGTGGGTACACGTCGCCAAGATCGCGTACGAGAAGTACTTCCTGCACAAGGTGCGCACGGCCAAGACCGAGCCCTATTACGAGAAGATGGTGCTGAGCATGGTCGGCGCGAAGCGCCTCAAAGACGCCAGCTGACGACACTCGCGTCTATCCGTCTTTGCGAGAGAAGCGAAGCAATCCAGCGCTTGCGGTCCGGGAAACATGGATTGCCGCGTCGCTCCGCTCCTCGCAATGACGCGCGGTTCCCCAGGGTGTACCGGGGGACCGCTGCAGAGTCTCAGCCGCGGCCGCGCGTCCGGGTGCGGCCCGAGCGCCCGTGCTTCTCGATAAACTCGACGATCAGGCCGGCGACGTCCCTGCGCGTGGCCGTCTCGATACCCTCGAGGCCCGGGCTGGAGTTGACCTCCATGACCAGCGGTCCGCGTTCGGATCTGAGCAGATCGACACCGGCGACGTTCAGGCCCATCACCCTGGCCGAGTGCACCGCGGTCGAGCGCTCCTCCGGCGTGATCTTGACCAGCGTCGCCTTGCCGCCACGGTGCAGGTTGGAGCGGAATTCGCCCTCCTTGCCCTGGCGCTTCATCGAAGCGACCACCTTGTCGCCCACGACGAGGCAGCGCAGGTCCGCGCCGTCCGCCTCCTGGATGAACTCCTGCACCATGAAGTGGGCTTTCAGACCGCGGAACGCCTCGATCACGCTCGCGGCCGCCTTCTTGGTCTCGGCGAGGACGACGCCGACGCCCTGCGTGCCTTCCAGCAGCTTGATCACGACCGGCGCACCACCGACGACCGACAGCAGGTCGTCGGTGTCGTCGGGCGAGTTCGCGAATCCCGTGACCGGCATCCCGATGCCCTTGCGGGACAGGAGCTGCAGCGCGCGCAACTTGTCGCGCGAGCGAGTGATCGCGACCGATTCATTGAGCGAATACACGCCCATCATCTCGAACTGGCGCACGACGGCCGTGCCATAGAACGAGACCGACGCGCCGATCCGCGGGATGATCGCGTCGATGGGCTCGATCGCGCCGCCCTTGTAGTGGATCTCGGGCGCGCTGCTCATGATGTTCATGTAACAGCGGCGATGGTCGATGACGAGCATCTCGTGGCCGCGCTCTATGCCCGCTTCGACGAGACGCCTCGTCGAGTACAGATTCCGGTTGGTCGACAGGACGGCGATTCTCATCAGGATCCATACTCCGCAGCGAATTCCTCGAGCCTGTCTTCCGCCCGCGCCACGCTGTCGAAGCCCGCGACGTTGAATAGCGCGTCGCCCTCGTGGGCGAGCGGCAGGCTGTTGCGCCCGATCACGATACCATCGAACGGTGCGATGACCGGGTCCTCGTGATCGCCGAGTGGATCGCCGATCGTCGCCAGCCGCTGGCCGGCGACGACCCGGCTGCCCAGGTCGACGTCGCGACTCACGATGCCGCTGGCCGGCGCCCGCACCCAGCTCGTCGCGTTCGCGACGACCGGTCGGACCCGGCTCGGCGTCCTGACGTCCGGCAACATGCCGATTTTGCGCATCACGCGCACGATACCGCGCAACCCGGCACCGATGCAGACCTCGTCGAAGCGCAGCGCTTCGCCGGCCTCGTAAGTCAGCGTCGGCAATCCGAGTTCCTGCGCGCAGGCACGCAGCGAACCGTCGCGGGCCTCGGCGTCGACGACGACCGGCACGCCGAAAGCCGTTGCGAGTTCGCGCGTCTTCTCGTCATCGAGGTCCGCACGTATCTGCGGCAGGTTGGCGCGGTTGATCGCGCCGGTGTGCAGGTCGATGCCATAGTCCGCCTTCGACACCACTTGCCTGACGAGCACGTTCGCCATTCGCGCCGCGACCGAGCCCTTCGCACTGCCGGGGAAGGAACGATTCAGATCGCGGCGGTCCGGCAGATAGCGGGATTGGAGCAGGAAGCCGTGTACGTTGACGACGGGCACCGCGAGCAGCGACCCGCGCAGCGATTTCAGCGCCTTGCGCTTCAACAGACGCCGGACGATCTCCACGCCGTTCAGCTCGTCGCCGTGGATCGCGGCCGACACGAACAGCACCGGCCCCGCGCGCCGGCCGCAGATGACGTGCACCGGCATCGACAGGGAGGTGCCGGTGTAGAGATCGGCGATGGGCAGCTCGACGACCCGCCGCTGCCCCGGCCGGACCTCGACGTCACCGATCGTGATTGCGTCGTTCGCCGTCATGTTCCGGCGCCTCCGCGCCGCGGCCGTCGCCCCGTCAGATACGACCCGGAAGGGTCGACGGCGGCGCGACCCGTGATTGCGCTGCGGCCGAGCAACATGCGGAACAGCATGTCGTCGCGCGAGGTCAGTGTCACCTCGATCGGCCAGGTCTGACCGCCGATCGTGACCGGCGTCTCGAT
>JBAUVS010000571.1:0-1508 GCA_049583345.1 Woeseiaceae bacterium | reverse complement strand
AACCTGCAAAAATACCAGTGTCAGAAGGTACTTCATTAGATGAATCCGCAGAGGTTGGCAATTACCGCATTCTAGAATATTCGTGATGAGTCACCAGCGGAAATTGTAGCCAAATATTTTCGAACTTCCATTTCCGGTCGTTGCTCGACACTTGTGCGGAGTCCAACGACTCTTGGCTGTGATTTCTGGTGCTTATGCCAGTCCTTGTTCGAGCGCCCAGTGGAAGAATAGCTCGGGCCAGACGGCGGCCGGCTTGCCGACGACCTTTTGCAGGCCGAAGCCATGACCGCCCTCGGCGAACAAATGTGTTTCGACCGATATGCCATTTGCGACGAGGGCGGCGCGAAACACGAGCGTGTTCTCGACCGGCACCACGTCGTCGTCTTCGGCATGTACGAGAAAGCACGGCGGCACATCCCCCGAGATGTTCAGCTGTGGAGAATGGGCACGTTCGAATTCCGGTTTGGCGTTCGGACCGAGCAGCAGATCGCGCGAGCCGCTGTGCGCAAGGGGCGCACTCATCGAGATCACGGGATAGATCGGCGCCGCGGCGAATGGTCGCGCCGACAAGGTATCCGCCGCATCGACGTCCTCATAGACTTTTGTCGCGAAACGCGTCGCCAGATCCGCACATAGATGTCCCCCCGCGGAGAAACCCATCGCTGCGACACGCTGCGGGTCGATGCCATGGTCGGGTGCCCTGTGCCGGATCAGGCGCATGGCTCGCTGCGCGTCTGAGAGGGGTACGTCGGCACGGTGCGCCCAGCCTTCGCCCGGCAGACGATAAAACAAAACGAACACGGTAAAGCCGCGCGCGCTGAGCCAGCGACCCAGCTCATAACCCTCCTTGTCGATCACGATATATTCATAGCCACCGCCCGGCATGACCATCACGGCCGCGCCGTTCGATGTGCGTGGACGGAACACCACCAGGCGAGGCTGCGCGATGCCGCGCACTGCGCGGTTCGGGAGCACGGGATCGGCATCCCGTTCCTCCACAGTCTCGACGGGACCTGGGTCAGGCATCTCCGGCGCATCGCCCGGCCAGAGGTCGATCGTCTCCTTCGGCTGCTCGCGTGCCCGATTTACCGGGAGATCTGGCCCGGGAGCCGGCGTCCCGGCACGCGCACCGGCGCCGAACGCGGTGGCGAGCGTGCCGGCGAGAAAGGATCTGCGATTCGCGATCAACCCAACCCCTCGTGCCAAACGACTGCCGCTACGATGCGACGCCGTCCAGCTTGTAGGCCTTCTTCGGAAGTTCATACGCCAGCGCCGCTGCGACTTCCGCCGCCTCGTCCTCGGGCAGGCGGTGGTCCGCGACCAGCGTGGCGAGGTACGCGCAGTCGATACGGCGCGCGACGTCGTGCCGCGCCGGTATCGACAGGAAGGCGCGCGTGTCGTCGTTGAAACCGACGGTGTTGTAGAAGCCGGCCGTCTCGGTCGTCATCTGCCGGAATCGGCGCATCCCTTCCGGCGAGTCGTGGAACCACCACGCCGGCCCGAGCTTG
>JBAUVS010000570.1:0-15018 GCA_049583345.1 Woeseiaceae bacterium | reverse complement strand
ATCGCCTGGCTCGCGATCCTCGTGGCCGCCGCCTGTGGCAATGCGTTGAATACCTTCCTGCTGGAGTCCGTGCACCGTTCGATCGGCGCATCGACGGCCGTGTTTTCGGCTCTCGGGCTCATCGCCGGCTTCGCATGGCGCGGCCGGCTGATGGCCGGCGAAAACTGGCCGTACCGCATCGGCCCGCTGGTCGGCGGCATCGCCCTGCTCATGTACACGGGAACCGGCGACGCCAACACGGACGTCGGTGCGCACCTGATGGGCTTCCTCGCGGGCCTCGGAGGCGGCGTGGGCCTCGCCTCGCTGCCACGCGTGCCGCGCCGGCCGGGCTGGCAGATTGTCGCGGGCATCGCGGCGCTGTGCACAATCGCTGCCGCGTGGAGCGCCGCATTGCATAGCTGAACCGATACTCTGACACGGCTTCCGATCATGTAAACTTTCGACCGGGCCCCGCGCGCTGCCTCGTATGAAGAAAATTCTGCTGTTCCTCCTCGTCCTTGTCTCGATCGGCGCGATCGTGGCCAGGATCCGTTACGGCGGCGGCGAAGCGTACCGGGATCTGTCGACCGCGCCTGTCCTCGACGCAGGTTCTCTCGAAGAGGTCCTGACCTACCCCGAGCCGATCGGCAATGTAGCCGTCAGCCGCGATGGCCGCGTGTTCTTTACCGTGCATCCCGAAGCCCGCCCGCATGGCAACAAGTTGCTCGAGTTCGTCGACGGCGCATCGGTCCCGTATCCGGACGGCACGGCACAATCGGAACTCTTCGACACGGTGCTGGGTATTGCCATCGATCGCTTCGATCGCCTGTGGACGATCGATCCCGGCAATCACGGACTGCGGACGGCCCGGCTGCTGGCCTTCGATCTGAAAACCGGTCACCTCGTGCACGACCACAAGCTGGGTTCGGCGATCGCGCCGGCCGGCTCGTTCCTCCAGGACCTGCAGGTCAGCGCCGATGGCCGCACCGTCGTCATCGCCGACGCGAGCTTCTGGCGCAAACGGCCTGCGATCATCGTGTACGACGTCGAAACGGCGACGGCTCGGCGAGTCCTGGAAGGGCACCCGTCCGTTTCGGCGGAGCACTACGTGATCCGCAACGGCGACGTGCCGATGACGTTTCTCGGCGGACTGGTTGCGCTGCGCGGCGGCATCGACGGTATCGCACTCGGATCGAAATGGCTGTATTTCGGCGCACTCAGCGGGTCCGCGCTGTACCGCATCCGCCTCGCCGACCTCAGGGACAGCGAGATCCCCTATTCACAGCTCGCCACCCGCGTCGAGCGGTATTCCGACAAGCCGCTGAGCGACGGCTTCAGCAGTGATATCGCGGGCAACGTCTACCTCGCGGACGTGGAACACCATTCGATCTTCATCGTCGGTCAGGATCAACAGCCGCGCACGCTTCTCAAGTCCGACAAGCTGCGCTGGCCGGATGGCCTGTCGTTCGGTCCGAACGGCTGGCTCTACGTGTCCGACAGTGACCTCGCCGACGTCGTGCTGCAATCGCGTGAGCACATCCAGTCCCGCGGACCCTACCGGATCTTTCGTTTCCAGCCGGGGACACCGGGCACGCCGGGACAGTAGCGCAGCGGCACTCTTATTGGACAGGCGCGGCCCCGGTCGGCATCATTTCGAATCGCTCGCCGGCCATCCGCGCCGGCAGTAACTGACGACTGCAGATCCTGAGGAACAGAATCATGAACGAACTCAGCCTCGCCGGCTTCGACTTCAACTGGGATTCCATCGTCGCGATGCTGAGCACCACCGGTGTGGACTTCGGCATCCGCGTCGTGACCGCCATCGCGATCTTCTACATCGGCCGCCTGATCGTCTCGCTGCTGACGCGAGGGCTCCGGAAATTGATGGAAAAACAAGAGGTTGACAAGACCCTCGAGACCTTCGTCTGTAACCTCGTGCGGGTGGCGCTACTCGCGTTCGTCGTCGTCGCGGCGATCAACTCGCTCGGCGTTCAGACCGCCTCCTTCATCGCAGTTCTCGGCGCCGCCGGCCTCGCCGTCGGCCTCGCGTTGCAGGGTTCGCTGTCCAATTTTGCCGCAGGCGTGCTCATCGTCATGTTCCGGCCCTACAAGGTCGGTGACTGGATCGAAGCGGCCGGCGTGTCCGGCAGCGTCCTCGAGGTGCAGATTCTGACGACCGCAATGAAGACCGGCGACAACAAGCGCGTAATCGTGCCCAACAGCCAGATCATGGGCAGCATCATCACGAATTACTCGGCGCACGACACGCGGCGCGTCGATCTCGTCGTCGGCGTGAGCTACGCCGACGATCTCGACAAGGTCCGGGAGACGCTGCAGTCGATCGTGGCGGCCGACGACCGCATACTCGACGATCCCGCCGTCACGATCGCCGTCTCCGAACTCGCCGACAGCAGCGTGAACTTCGTCGTCCGCCCCTGGGTCAGGACTGCCGATTACTGGACCGTGCTGTTCGACCTGACCGAGACGATCAAGAAGCGCTTCGACGCCGAGGGCATTTCGATCCCGTTCCCGCAACGCGACGTGCACATCTATCAGGCAGCGACGGTATAACCCGTCTCAATCGGTGACGTCGGGTTCGATGAAGCACCAGGCCAGCTTGGGGATACGCTCTTTCAGTTTCCGTTCAAGCGCATTGATGTGAGCCACTGCGGTCTCGATATCGAGACCGTCCTGCATCCTGACTTTCGCGGCCAGCATCGTGTCCGGTCCGAACTGCAGCGTGATCGTGTTGAATGCGTACTGGATGCCCTCTTGCGCGGCAATGATCGCGTCGATTTCCGCTTCGATCTCCGGGTCTGCCGAGCGGCCGACCAGGAGTGACCGGATGCGCCAGGCGACAAACGCGGAGACCACGATCAGGACGATACCGATGCAGATGGAACCGAGTGCATCGTAGACCGGATTGCCGGTCACCGCCGCGGCGACCAGGAAACCCAGCGCGAACAGGAGCCCGAGCTGTGCCCCGATGTCCTCGCCGAGGACCACGACGAGTTCCGAATTGCGCGTGTGCTCGAGCCAGTCCAGAAACGGCCGCTCGCCCCGCAATAACCGAATCTCCCGCAGGCAACCGGCCAGGGACGACCCTTCGAGCAGGATCGCGATGATCAGCACGACCACCGCGATCCAGATCCGCGACAGGTCCTCGGGCTGTTCGAGCTTGTGCAGACCCTCGCCGATCGAGAACAGACCGCCGATACTGAACAGCAGCAGCGCGACGATGAAACTCCAGAAATAACTAAGCTTGCCGTAACCCAACGGGTGCTCTGCATCGGGCGGCCGCCGCGATTGCCGCAGGCCGACATACAGAAGCACCTGGTTGCCGGTGTCGGCAAAGGAATGGATCGCTTCGGCCAGCATACTCCCGGAGCCGGTGAGCCACGCCGCCCAGGACTTGGCGAGAGCGATTCCGAGATTGGCGATGAAGGCATACAGGATCGCCCGCGCCGTGGAATTCTGTGTTGTCGAGGCCATTCGATGTCGCGGACCGTGTCAACGACGGCGGGGTTGCCGCGTTTATAATCGAGGGTACCCAAATCTTACGGATACTGTCATGCGTCTCATCTCCCCGATAGTGCTCGTCTGCGCGGCGGCCGGACTCGCGGCCTGCGCGGCGCATCCGGATCCGATCATCGACATGAAGGGCGTCGACCAGAAGCAGTTCACCCAGGACTGGAACGAGTGCGCGGCCTATTCCAGGGAAGTCGACGTCGCCAGGGGCGCTGCCAAGGGCGCGGCGACCGGGGCGGCGGTCGGCGCCGTGGCAGGAGCGATCGGCGGCGACGTCGGGGAAAGCGCCGCCTACGGCGGGCTCTACGGTGGCACGCTCTCGGCGCTCGGTTCCGATCGTGAGCAACAGATGGTTTTCAAACGCTGCATGCGGGGGCGCGGTTACCGGGTCCTGAACTGACGCTCGCACCATTGACGCGCCGCACGTCGGCGGGTACTGTGTATTCATACAGTTCTTTCCCGGCGCGCCATGAGCCTGACCCACCACAAGGGCCGCGGCGCGATTTCGAGCCGGCCCGGCCGCTTCGAGACGCGCTCGGTCGAACCGACAGCCGATGCCGAAGCCGAGCAGTCATCGTCGGCGCCGCAGACCGTGCTGCGCCCCGTGCGGGCCCGCAGGATCATCAGCCGCAATTCCTCGCCGGACATCCCCTTCGATCGGTCGATCAATCCGTATCAGGGTTGTGAGCACGGCTGCATCTATTGTTACGCGAGGCCGTCCCACAGCTACCTCGACCTCTCACCCGGTCTCGATTTCGAGACGCAGATCTTCTACAAGCCCAACGCGGCGGAGCGCCTGCGCGAGGAGTGGGCGAAGCCCGGCTATCGCTGCGAGCCGATCACGATCGGTGCCAATACCGATCCCTACCAGCCGGCAGAGAAGTCGCAACGGGTAACGCGCAGCCTGCTCGAACTGTTTCACCGCCATCGGCACCCGGTCGACATCATCACCAAGGGAACGCTGATACGCCGTGACATCGACCTGCTCGCCGAGCTCGCGCAGCGCCGACTCTGTTCGGTCACGATCAGCCTGCCGACGCTGGATTCCGGACTCAAGCGCATCATGGAGCCGCGCGTGCCGTCGGCCAGCGCGAGACTTGCGGTGATCTCGGCACTCGTCGCTGCCGGCGTCCCCACGGGGGTGCTCGTGGCGCCGATCATCCCTGCCGTCAACGACGCCGGCATCGAACGCGTAATAGAAGCCGTCGCAGGCGCAGGAGCAAGCGGCGCATTCTACGTGTTCCTCAGGCTTCCCCACGAATTGAAAACCTTGTTCGTCGAATGGCTCGGAGTCCATTTCCCGGAGCGCGCCGGGCACGTCATGAGCCTCGTGCGACAGGCGAGCGGCGGCAAGGATTATGACAACCGCTTCGGAGTGCGCCAGACGGGCCGCGGGGCGTATGCGGAGATGATCCGGGTGCGATTCCGGACCGCGTGCAAGCGGTACGGATTGAGCGGCGAACGCGAGAGGAACCGCCTCGATAGCGGCCAGTTCATCGCTCCGGGCACGGCGCAGCTCGGCCTGGACTTGCGGTATAGTTGAGTACCGGCAGCCGCACCGGCTGACGAACTTTTCCGGACTGTAACAGTCTCAGCAACACGTCTGCACGCGCAAGAATCGACCATTCGCAGCAGGACCTTGCCTTGAAGAACGCACTGAAGATCCTCCTGTTTCCGTGGCTGTTGGCGACCGCGCCCGGAGTCGACGCGCAGCAAACCGACACCGAAGCGACCGCCGACGGCCAGGCGGACACAGGGGCTCCGCCGGCCGATGACGCCGCTGCCGGCGGGACGAGCGAGAGCGAGCCCACGCCGCTCCCGAAGACCAGCCTGGAGGAAAGCCAGCCCATACCGCTTCCGAAGACCAGCCTGAAGGAGGAGGAGACGCTCCCGGCCGGGCAACAGCCGGAAGATACGGACGACGCCTCCTCGCTCGTCACGACCCCTGACCTCGAACCGGAGAACCGGTCCGTCCCGGTCGCAGAAGACGACCTCGAAGCCGACGTCTTGGCAGAGGCGGCCGCTGCAAAAGCCCAGGATCCGGATCAGCGCCTGGCCGACGAGTTCGAACAATTCAAACAACTCATCGAGAACCGTTCCTACGACGAGGCCGACACGGTCGCGAAGCGAATCATCGAACTCGCGATAGCGACGAAGGGTCCCAAGTCGCACGAAACAGCGAAGGCGCTGACCAACCTCGCCATCGTCCAGGAACGCACGAAACAATTCGAAGCGGCTCAGCAGAACTTCCAGGCCGCGATCGATATTATCGAGGACATTGAAGACCGATTGAATTCGCAGCTCGTCAATCCGCTGAAGGGCCTGGCCGCTGCGGAGCTCGAGAGCGGCCGGCCGGACCTGGCGTCGGACACGTATCAACGCGCGATCCACGTGACCCACGTCAATCAGGGCCCGCACAACCTCAATCAGATCGACCTCCTCGAATCGCTGGCCGAAGTCGATCTGAGGATGGGCGACGTCGATGCGGCGAGGGACGTGCAGGACAGGATCTACGCGCTAAACGTCCGGGCCTACGATGTCGACACGATGGAACTCATTCCATCCCTGATGCGGCGGGCAGCATGGCAGCAGCGGGCCGGTCTCATATACGACGAACGCGCCACCTACCGGCGGGTCATCCACATCATCGAGGTAAAACGCAGCAAGGATGATCTGGCGCTGGTCGAACCCCTCGTGCTGCTGGGCAAGTCTTTCTTCTACTACGACACGTCCGGACAGCCGACGTCCTACCAGGACGCGGCGATGTCGACCGGGGAGATCTATTTCAAGCGTGCGGTCAGGATCGCGGCGGAAAGTCCGGATTCGAACTGGCGCATCGTAGCGGATACGACGCTGGCGCTCGGTGACAACTACATGCACGACGGCAACGTGCAGCGGGCCCGCCAGGTATATGCCAGCGTCTGGAACATGCTCTCGGAAGACGACGATCCGGACAAGCTGGAGGTTCGCCGGGATGCACTCGAGTCCGTGCATCTGCTCAAAGCAGGGCTGGTGCCGGGCTACGTCGGCGAGTCCGATCCGAACGCGAACCCGCCGTCGACCGACGATCCCGTGCGACAGGGCAGGGTCGTGGTCAGCTACGTCGTTTCGACACGCGGCCGGGCGACGAGACTCAAGCTCGTGGAGGCGGAGCCTCCGGAATTCTCGGACATGCAGACGAACGTCGAACGGGAGGTCCGGCGACGCCTGTACCGGCCGCGCTTCGACAACGCAGACGCCGTGGATTCGAAAAAGCAGCTCTTCGAGCACACCTTCTACTATCGCCAGTCTGACCTGGACGCGCTGAAGGTCGAGTCCCCGACGCCGGATCAGCAGGAGACGACCTGAGCGTGTCCGCCCCGGGCGCACGCACAGCCTGGACCAGTCTCGCCGCCGGCCTCATGCTCGCGACACAACCCGCGTATTCGGAGTGCAGAGACGGCTACATCTGCGTCGACGCCGTCCATCATGACGGCAACGTCGAGCTCAGGGCCAGGAATCTTCGCGAGTACCCGATCACGTACACGCTGCAGTTGCGTATGCCGGACGTCGTGGTCGACGGTCCGCGCACCGTCACACGGACACTCGCACCGATGCAGGCCGACGAGGCCATGCTGCTGGAAGGCGGCAATCGCCACGGCGCGGATGACTTCCATTACGCACTCGAATGGACCGTCGGCGACAAGGACGCCGTGCACGATGACGACCATCTCTACTCGCTGCCTTACGCGAGCGGGAAGTCATACCGGGTTCTGCAGGGTTACGGATCGCACTTCAGTCACACGGGACTCGAGGAGTTCGCGGTCGATTTCGACATGCCGGTCGGCACCCCCGTATACGCCGCACGTGGCGGCGTCGTGGCGAGAGTGGAGGAATCGAATGCCAAAGGATGCTGGGAAGACGGCTGCGGGCGCTACGCCAACTACATCGTGATCCTCCATAGCGACGGCACGACGGGCGAGTACTATCACCTGCGGCAGGACGGGGCGATCGTGGAGGTCGGCGACGAGGTAACGCAGGGGCAATTCATCGGCTATTCCGGCGACACGGGCCACACGACGATGCCGCACCTGCACTTCGCCGTCTACCGCGCCACCAGCTGGGGCAATACGCAATCCATCCCGGTGCGGTTTCAGACCGCCGACGGTATCATTGACCGACCGCGCCGAGGCGCCCGGTATCAGGCCAGGTGACGATGTTAGCGACAGACAGGAAGACAGGGATGCCGGCACGCGAGGATGCGCTGCCGGGCCGCGACGAACCGATGGCCGTGCCGGAGCGCCACTTCGTGAACGGCCGTCCCATCAAGCCGCCGTTCGAGGCGGGCCTGGAGCAGGCCGTGTTCGGCCTGGGATGCTTCTGGGGTGCCGAGCGGCGCTTCTGGGAGACTCCGGGCGTCGATGCGACCGCGGTCGGCTATGCCGGCGGTTATACGCGGAATCCGGACTATCGCGAGGTCTGCAGCGGGCTGACGGGACACGCCGAAGTGGTGCTGGTCGTCTTCGACCCGGCGCGGGTCACCTATGAGGATTTGCTGCGGGTGTTCTGGGAGAGCCACGATCCGACGCAGGGGATGCGGCAGGGGAACGACGTCGGCACCCAGTACCGTTCGGTGATCTATACCTCAGGCGACGAGCAGGCGGCCGCTGCGCGCGCCTCGCTGACCGCCTATCAGGCGCAACTGACGGACGCCGGATACGGGCGGATCACGACCGAGATCGCGCCGCTCGATGCGTTCTACTACGCCGAGGAATACCACCAGCAGTATCTCGCCAAGAATCCGGGCGGCTATTGCGGCCTGGGCGGTACCGGCGTGAGTTGCCCCACCGGCGTTGCCGAACTGCGGCCGCCCTCCTGACCCTTGCCCGAACTGCCGGACATCGACACCTACGTCGCGGCGCTCGAGCACAGGATCAAGGGCAGGACGCTCGTTGCATTGCGCGTCGGCAATCCGTTCCTGGTTCGCAGCGTCAGCCCGACTCCGGCCGACGTTTATGGCCGCAAGGTCCGGACCGTCCGGCGCATCGGCAAGCGAATCGCGATCGGATTCGACAACGATTTCTGGTTCGTACTGCACCTGATGATCGCCGGCCGCCTGCACTGGAAAAGCGGGCGTCCGAAGCTGGGCGGCAAACGCGCGCTCGCCGCACTCGATTTCGACGACGGCTCCCTGCTGCTGACGGAGGCGGGCAGCAAAAAGCGCGCTTCCCTGCATATCGTCGCCGGCTCGGAAGGGCTCGCACAACACGACCCGGGCGGTCTCGAGCCTCTGGAGTGCGGATTCGGGGAATTTGCAGCGGCGCTCCGGAGTGCCAACCACACGCTCAAGCGCGCGCTCACGGACCCGCGAATCCTGAGCGGAATCGGTAACGCCTATTCCGACGAGATCCTGCACGCGGCGCGCCTGTCGCCGGTGCAACTCACCTCGAAGCTGACCGACACCGACATGCGGCGCCTGTTCGAAGCGATGCGCGCAACGCTCGGCCGGTGGCGCGAGAAGCTGATCCGCGATGCGGCCGGCGACGTGCCCTCGAAGGTCACCGCATTCCGGGAAGGGATGGCGGTCCACGGGCGCTACGGCCTGCCCTGCCCGGAGTGCGGCGAGCCCGTGCAGCGAATCCGTTACAAGGACAACGAGACCAATTACTGCGCACGCTGCCAGACCGGTTCCCGCCTCCTGAAAGACCGCTCGTTGTCCCGATTGCTCCGGAAAGACTGGCCCAGGACGCTGGACGACCTGTAATCTATCCCGCAACACAGGGGAACGAAGTGGCGAAGAAATCTGCAAAAGATGCCGGGCGATCGAGACCGGAGCGCGCAGAAGCCGAAGAGGCGGTCCGCATCCTGCTCCGCTGGGCCGGCGAGGATCCGGCGCGGGAAGGCCTCATCGATACGCCGGCGCGCGTCGCGAAAGCCTACGAGGACTGGTTCAGCGGCTACCGTGAGGACCCTGTCCGCTATCTGCGACGCACCTTCGAGGAAGTGGCGGGTTACGACGAGATGATCGTCCTGCGCGACATCGGCTTCGAATCGCACTGTGAACATCACATGGCGCCGATCATCGGACGCGCCCACATCGGCTACCTGCCGAACAACAAGATCGTCGGCATCAGCAAGCTCGCGCGGGTCGTCGAAGCCTTCGCCCGGCGCTTCCAGGTGCAGGAGAAGATGACGGCACAGATCGCCACCTGCATCGAAGACGTGTTGAAGCCGAAAGGCGTCGGCGTCGTCGTCGAAGCGGTGCATCAGTGCATGACGACGCGCGGGATCCACAAGTCCGGTGTCTCGATGGTGACGAGTCAGATGCTCGGCACGTTCCGCAAGGATGCCCGCACCCGCGCCGAGTTCCTGCGCATGATCGACGGACAACGCTGACCCGCGGCCGTGGCCAGAACGGCAATCACCGCGGCCGGGTTGCTCGTTGCCGTCGTCGTCCTCTACCTCCTGTTGTGGCCGGTCCCGATCGAACCGGTGGCATGGCACGCGCCGGAAGACCGCGGCCTCGGCGATCCTTTCGGTCCCGACGATCGTCTCGCCAAGCTGCGCGCGATAGACCTGGGGCCTCACGCCGGACCCGAGGATGCCGCCGCGGGTCCGGACGGCAGCCTGTACGTCACGACGGACGACGGTTTCGTCTTGCGGATCGACTGGCATCAGAGGGTCACGGAGTTCGCCCACATCGGCGGCCGCGGACTCGGCATCGAGGCCGCCCCCGACGGTTCGCTGCTGGTGGCGAACGCCATGCTCGGCCTGCAGCGCGTCGGGCCGGACGGCACGGTGGCGGCCCTGCTCGACGAGGTAGACGGCCGGCCGCTCGTGTACGCCAACGACCTTGCGATCGCCCGCGACGGCACCGTGTTTCTGACCGAATCGAGTACGAAATTCGGTCCGGACCCGCATCGGAGCACCTACGAGACCGCGGTTCTGGACCTGATAGAGCATGGCGGCCACGGCCGGGTCATCGAGTTCAGTCCCGCAACGGGGCGGGCAAGGGTGCTGATCGACGGCCTGAATTATGCCAACGGCATCGCAATGAGCGAGGATCGAACCTATCTGCTCGTCGCCGACACCGGCGCGTACCGCGTCCTGCGTTACTGGCTCGCCGGCCCCCACGCGGGTGACACCGAGGTCGTCATCGACAACCTGCCGGGCTTTCCCGACAACATCAAAAATGGCCTGAACGGCCGCTTCTGGATAGGGCTCTCCGGGCCGCGAAACCGGGCCCTGGACCGTCTGTCCGGTCACCCCTTCCTGCGCAAGGTCGTGCAGCGCCTGCCCGCGATCCTCCGGCCGAAGGCCGTTCCCTCATCGCATGTCTTCGCGATCACCGGCGACGGCGAGGTACTGATGGACCTGCAGGATCCCGGCGCGCGTTACCCGGCCCTGACCGGCGTCCTCGAAACGGCCGACACGCTCTACCTCACGACGCTGTTCGGCCACGCGCTCCCGTATTTGCCGAAATCCGACCTGCTGTAATCTTCACGCGCGACGGCGCACGAGCGCGGGTCATTGCGAGGAGCGCAGCGACGAAGCAATCCGGTCTGGATTGCTTCGCTTCGCTCGCAATGACCGGGTCAGTGCGGCAACAGCGCTTTGTCGCCGTCGTAGTCCGGGCCGAGCATCTGCGCGCGGACGAGCGGGATCGGCGGTACGCCGTAGCTCAGGAACTGATCGTGGAAGCGGCCCCAGGCTTCGCGGCCGCCGCGTCCGGCCGTCCAGTCGGCACGCAGCTTCATGATCATCAGCTTGCCCAGCGTGTAATTCAGGTAGCCGGGATCGTAGGTGCCCCGATAGGCCTGCTGGCTGGCGTTGCCGTAGTCCATGAACGCATTGTCCTCGAACATCGCCTGGCTCTCGTCGACCGTCATGCCCTCGCAATGCAGGCCGATCGCGGACAGGTAGCGTATGTCGCGCTTAAGCGCGTTCAGCAACTGGCCGATCCGGACTTCGGGGTCGCCGTTGCCGAGACCGGCGTCGACCATCATCTGCTCGGCGTAATGGGCCCAGCCCTCGCTGAACGTGTAAGTACCGAAGAAACGGCCGACGCGGTTGTTGGTGCGGTGCGAATGCAGAAACTGGAGGAAGTGGCCGGGCCAGACCTCATGCGTGGATACGGACAACAGGTCGGCGACCCCCGGGATATAAGCCAGCTGGTCTTCCTTCGACCAGTTCGGATCCGGCGGCGCGATGTAATAGGTCGACGGCAGGCCCTTCTCGAACGGACCCGGGATATCGATGTAGGCGAAATTGAATCGCCGATACGGCGGTGCCTCATCGACCAGCGCATCCTCGGTGCCCGGGATGGTCGCGATGTCGTTGTCTGCGATGAATTTCTTCAGCATCGGCAGCTGACGCCGCGCTTCGGCGACGGCACCGTCCTTCGGCTTGTGGTTCTGGACCTTGAGTACACAATCCGCCGTGCTCTCTCCCGGTGCGAATTTCTCGCACGCCGAGTGCAGCATCTCGAGGTTTCGTTCCAGGTCCTTCTGTCCGGCCGCCTTGAGTTCCGCGAGCGATACGTCGACGCCCTGTCCCGATTTGAGCATGTCGAGGAAACGTTTCTCCCCGAGTGCATAGTCGTCGGTCGCGGTCGCTTTCAGGTTATCGAGCCACGCCACGGTCTCCTTCAGTGAGGCAACCGCCGCATCGTTGGCCTCCCTGAACCGGCCCTGCAGAGCCTGGTCGTCCACGGACGCAAAGATCTCCGGGACCGTGGTACCGAGATACTCGACGAGGCCGCCGAATACTTTGGAACCCATCTCGACGTACGGCGCCGGCAGCGGCGGTTGCAGATTCTGCCGCATCTGCGCGAGCAGCCCGGGTACGTGGCCGACATATTCGGTGTACTCCTCGAGGCGATGAGCGAGCGGCGCATAGTCTCGGTCGATATACACGGCGACACCGATCGTGTTCGCGTACGTCAGTGGATTCGTGGTCGGGAAGTCCGACTCGCGCAGCCAGAACAGCTCGCCGCGCAAAGCGGTTTCGAGGTAGGCGCGCTCGAATGCCTCGATGCCCTCGAGTCCCGCATAGGCGTCCGCCTGCGTGAGCACCGAGTCGATCCATGCCGCATAGTCCTTCAGACCGGCCAGGCTCATGTCGGTCATCTGGCCGTCATAGTCGTGCAGACCGGCGTCGGCCGCAGTCTCCGGATTGCGCCGGTAATAGCC
This sequence comes from Woeseiaceae bacterium, assembly GCA_049583345.1. Classification (GTDB taxonomy): domain Bacteria; phylum Pseudomonadota; class Gammaproteobacteria; order Steroidobacterales; family Woeseiaceae; genus UBA1847. The sequence continues at coordinate 2,341 of JBAUVS010000570.1, read as the reverse complement.
ATCGATAGTCGCGGCGACGAAATCGCCCCAAGGAAGCTGCTGCGAGGCCGCGGGTGCGTCCGCCTCGTCCGTGGCGCCGCCGCAGGATGCGAGCGTCAGGCAGGCGACCAGCACAAGCAATGCCGTCTTTTTCATCGGACTCACCTTTTTGAGATTCGGGATTGGCCTACTCGAGGCCGAGTACCGCCGCTCCCTGGTCGAATCGTATGTCCACGGGGATGCCGGCGCGCGTCAGTTTGTCGAGATCGGACTGCAGCTGGCTGCCGACCACGCCCTTCTCCTCCGTCAGGCGCCGCGCGCCCTCGTAGTCGCCGTCGCCCTGCAGCGTCAGCAGCAGGCGCGACAGGTCGCGGGTGGCTTCAGTCATGCGCTCGAAATCGACGCGGTACTTGCCGGTATCGGCATCCCGTTCGAAAGCGCCGTGTTCGACGAAGAAATTGAACCTCACCATGTTGGCCTTGGCATGCGCATCGCTGGCGCCCCAGCGCACGGAGCGGAATACGCTCGCCATGAACGTTACGTAGTAGTCGCGCAGATCCACGTCACCGAGTTCGCCCGCTTTCTGCAATTCCTGGATCATGTACAGGCCCAGGATGTCGGCCTTGCCCTCCTCCATGCTCGAGGCGACATCGAGCAGCGCCTCGCGGACAGTGCCCTTGCCGTCGATGGTGTTCTTGATTCCGAGGCCGTGCGCGACCTCGTGGAACATGGTATTGGCGAAGAACGCATCGAACGTCACGTGCGAGCGCTGGTCGTCGGCCACGAGCACGTCCGCGATGGGTTCGAGGATCTTCTCGAATTTCGCACGCATCGCATTCTTGAGCTGCAGGCGTCGCGTACCCTTTTCGAGTTGTACCTGCTCGTCGTTCGGCAGGTTGATCGCGATCGTCTTTGCACCCGCGTTGCAGTCGCCGGCGTAGTAGAGGACGTCATAGGCGTTCAGGTCCGAATCCGAGCCCGGCGTCTCCTGCTTGTAGGCGTCCGGGACGGGCAGACCCGCCTGCAGTCTCGGCAGAAACGTCGTGAACTTCGCGAGCCGCGCGCTCCACTCCAGATCCTTCAGCAGGACGTAAGCCTCGTAAGACGCGCGGTAGCCGTAAAGCTTGTCCTCGTAGGTCTCGATCGGGCCGATCACGAGATCGATGTCGTTGTCCTTGACGTCCATCCAGTACAGGTCGCTGATCCGGAAATCGTCGCTGATCAATGCGTTCGCCCGCAACTTGAGATAATTGGCGAAGTCCACGCTCTCGGCGAGTCCGGCCGCCTCGCGAAGCAGATCCGCAGCCTGCTTGAGCTGGCTTTCGAACGCGACGTGATACGGAACGAGTTCGAGAGCGCCCTTGTCGTCGCGGCGGATGAACGAATATTGGCCCTTCTTGCCGGGCAGGTAGACCTGCTCGAACTCCTCGCTCGTCATGTCGGGCGGATAGAATGCCGCGCCCGCCGGTTTCGGCCCTGCACCCTCGAGAAACGGTTTATCCGCATCGAGGCGGTCCCAGGGCCCGTAGTTGAGCCGCGCAAACAGGCGCGTCCTGTCGTCGCCGATGGATGCCAGCCAGGTCTTGTAATCGTCACCGTAGGCCTGTCGCCAGAACAGGTCGTCCATGATCTGCGCGGCCTTGATGAGCAGCCCCAGCATCTCGCGCTGATTGTCCGTCAGGTAGCCGATGTCCGCGGTCAGGGGGACCTCGGCGTAGATCTCGGGCCTCACCTGGCCCTGCTGCTGCGCCGGCGGGATGGACTCCGGCGTCGACTCGGGCCCGCAAGCAACCAGCAATACCGCGGTCAGGCCGACGGCCGCGGCGCGCATTCCGTATCCGGGAATCACGAGAACCTCCCAAAAAAAGAGGTCGATTATCGCACTTAACGGGCATCGGTGGGACTCGCGGTCCCGCCACATCCCTCAGAGGTCGACCAGCCCGATGTCGTCCGCTGACAGCGCCGCCCCGAGGAAGCGCCCGCCGACCCGCGCAAAACGCTGCGCCCCGTCCGTCGCCAGCAGCGTGAGACGGCCAGCACCGCTGCCGGGATTCCGAAGCGACAGCTCCTCGAGCAGGTCCCGTGCGGCGGCCGCGGTCGTCGTCGCCGAGTCCACGATCGAGACCTCCGGATCGAACACGCTGACGAAGATCTCGCTGAGTAAAGGGAAATGGGTACAGCCGAGGATCACGCTGTCCGGGGCCCGCGCGTCGGCGTCGAGCTCTTCGAGGTAACGGCGCAGGATCGCCTCTCCGATCGCGCCGCGGTCCCAGCCTTCTTCCGCCAGCGAAACCAGGAGTTCGCATGCGAGTTCGTTCACCGCGGCGCCCGGATCCAGGGCCAGGATCGCACGGCGGTAGGC
>JBAUVS010000569.1:0-2824 GCA_049583345.1 Woeseiaceae bacterium | reverse complement strand
GGTGCTGGACACGGCGACCGCCGTCGCGGTGGCCGCGGCAGCCAACGACCGACTCGCCGACGCCGTCGCCCGGCACCCGGACCGTTTCACCGGACTCGCGGCGATGGCACCGCAGGATCCGGCGGCCGCCGCCAGGGAGATCGAACGCGGCGTGACCGCGCTGGGCATGAAGGGCGTCATCCTGAATTCGCACACCCGCGGCGAATACTTCGACGATCCGAAGTTCTGGGAGATCCTGGAAGCGGCGGAGGCGCTCGACGTGCCGATCTACCTGCACCCGAATACGCCCCCGAGCCGCATGATCGGACCGCTGCTCGAGAGCGGTCTCGACGGCGCCATCTACGGCTTTGCCGTCGAGACCGGCATGCACTTGTTGCGCATCATCGTCAGCGGCGCGTTCGACCGGTTCCCGCGGCTGAAGATCGTCGTCGGCCACTGCGGCGAAGCCCTGCCGTTTTGGCTGTACCGGCTGGACTTCATGCATAATGCCATGGTCCGCGCAGAACGTTATGACAACGTGAAGCCTTTGCATAAGAAGATCAGCGACTATCTGCGCGACAATGTCTGGATGACGACGAGCGGAATGGCCTGGGAACCCGCCATCCTTTTTATCCGGTCCGTGATCGGCGCCGACCACGTCATGTACGCGATGGACTACCCGTATCAGTTCGTCGCCGACGAGGTCGATGCGATGGACGCGCTGCCGCTGACCGGTCCGGAACTGAAGGCCTTCTATCAGACAAATGCCGAACGCGTGTTTCGGCTCGAGGCGGAATAGTTCGTGACATGAGCAGACCCGGCGCGATCCCGCCACCCAGGAAGGCGCAGCAGACCAAGAAAGAGCGCGAGGTGCTCGCCGTCGCGTCCGAGTATTTCATCACGCACGGTTACAAGGGCACGAGCATCAATGCGATGGCGCGGGACTCCGGGATCTCGAAGGAATCCATTTATCGCTATTTCAGCAGCAAGAAGGAACTGTTCCAGGCGGTGATCGCCAAGGAATTGCACGATTACCGCAAGCGTCTCGACTTCCTCAACTTCGAATTCGACTCGATTTCCCTGGAGGAGGCGCTGCAGCAGGCGGCGGAATCCGTCCTGCAGGCCGTCAGCGGCGACCGCGTGCTGGCGTTCCGGCGCGTGATCTTCCACGAAGCCGTGCAGACGCCGGAGATCGGAGAAATCTATTACGAGACGGGACCGAAACAGGCGTACGACTACCTGGCGAAGGTCTTCACGGCATATCACAGCGACACGGACTTCGAGCCCATGAAGCTGTCCCACTACTTCATCGCGATGACCCTGCACCGGGTGATGCTGGCGCGCGAATGCGGCGTCATCAAAGCGCCGACCCGCGCCGAGATCCGGCGCCACGGCAAGGAAGTCACCAGCGATTTCCTGCAGGTGTTCTTCAGGAATCAATAATGGCGCGTCCCGCCTCGCATATCGAATCGACATGGCACGTGCCCGACGAGATGCCCCGGTTCGAATCCCTGGTGCACATGCTGCAGTGTGCCGTCGAAGAGTCGCCCGAGCGCCTGGCGATCGTCTGCGGAGAAGACCGGCTGAGCTACCGCGAGCTCGGCCAGGCGGCGGCCGGGCTTGCGTCGCGGCTTACGGAACTCGGCGTCGCCGGGTCGCGGGTCGCGATCCTGATGCCCAACTCGGTCGAACATGTCGTCGCATTCTTCGCGGCCATGGCGGCGCACGCACAGGCCGCGCCGGCGAATCCGTTCTTCACTGCCCGCGAGCTGAGCAAGGTCATGGCGGGCATGGACGCCGCCGTGCTCGTGTGCATCTCGAGCACGCGGGAGATGGCAGGCAAGATGGCGTCCGAGCTCGGGATCCCGCACGTCATCGACATGCACGACGAGGAATGGTCGGTGGCATCCTGCATCGGTCACGGGACGGGCGGGCTGCAGCCCGGCCAGATGCCGGCTTACGACGACCTCGCGTTGCTCATCTACACGGGCGGCACGACGGGGACGCCGAAGGGAGTCAATCACCACCACCGCACGCTGATGTGGTCCATCCTCTTGCATTGCGCCGTGTGGCCCGTCGATATCGGCCACGAAGTCATCCTGAATGTCGCGCCGCTGTTCCACATCTGGGGACTGGGCTACGGTGTCGTCGTTTCGGTGTACGCGCAGGGCACCTTCGTACTGATCCCGCGCTTCGACGCGGCGCAGGTGCTGCGGGCGATCGACGACTACCAGGTGACGATCTTCGGCGGCGGCCCGGCACCGATCTACGCGGGGCTCGTCAACAGCGACGTGGCGAAGGACGTCGATTTCTCTTCGCTGAAGTACTGCCTTTCGGGTGGCGCGCCGTGTTCCGAGGATCTGCACCGGCGCTGGGAGAAACTCACGGGCTGCCCGATCTCCGAAGGCTGGGGCATGTCCGAAGGCGCCCCGTTCTGTGTCAACTCCGCGCACGTCGTCCACAAATTGCTGTCGGTCGGACCGCCCGTGCCGGAGACCGAGATCCAGATCGTCGATCTCGAGTCCGGTACCACGGTACTGCCGATGGGCGAGCCCGGCGAGATCCGGGCGCGCGGCCCGCAGATCATGAGCGGCTACCGGAATGCGCCCGAGGAGACGGCGCATGCGCTTCGCGGCGGCTGGATGCACACGGGCGACATCGGGTTCATCGACGAGGACGGCTACGTGCACATCGTCGATCGCAAGAAGGACATGGTGATCGTCGGCGGCTACAACGTGTATCCCCGCGAGATCGACGAGTTGCTGTTCGCGCATCCGAAGATCCGCGAGGCGACGACGGTGGGGCGGCCGCACGAACGGCTCGGCGAGGTGCTGGTGGCGTTCGT
>JBAUVS010000568.1:0-5007 GCA_049583345.1 Woeseiaceae bacterium | reverse complement strand
AAGGACTAGGAACCGCGAGTGACCATTTCAGTCGATAACAGTATGAGATTGCGCGGGAACATTGCACGGCGACACGGCTCGCCGGGGAGAAGTAAACGATGCTAGGCCGTTATGCCTTTTCCGTCGTTGTCGGCGTCATCGTCACGGTGGCGCTGCTGTTCGTCATGCAATTGCTCATCAAGACCGGCAAGGGCGCACTGACGACGCCGCGTGAGCGTGCAAAACTGGAATTCGTCCGCGTGCGCCGCAACGAACAGCTCAATACCGAGGACTATACGCCCGAGAAACCGCCGAAACCGCCCGAGACGCCGCCGGAGACGCCGCCGCAGGACATGGATCAGATCGATCCGAACGCGCCGACGATCAACGTCGCGGCCCCGCAGGTCGAGACCGATACGAATATCGGCGGTCCGGGCGGTATGAATATCGCCGAGGGCGATTACCTGCCGATCGTGCGTGTCGCACCGGTGTATCCCGCGCGTGCATTGTCCCGCGGGTTGGAAGGTTACGTCGACCTGTCCTTCACCGTGACGGCGACCGGTACGGTGAGAGATCCAGTGATCCTGTATTCGACGAGTTCCCTGTTCGAGAGGGCGGCACTCCGTGCGGTATTGAAGTTCAAGTACAAACCGCGCGTCGTCGACGGCGTCCCCGTCGAGGTGCCGAACGTCAAGACGCGAATTTCATTCCAGATCGAGGACTAGGTGGCAGGCCCGGTCCGGTAACCCTGGCGGGATACAACAGATCGAAGAGGAAAGGTTCCGTTATGAATAGCACCATTCGCTCATTGTTGCCCGTCTGCCTGACGCTCCTCATCGGCCTCGCCGTCGCGCGTCCGGTACTCGCACAGGACGACGAAAGCGAGGCGCAGAAGCGCTCGGAAGCGCAGAAGACGAAGCAGGCGCAGGCGGTCAGCAAGGAAGTCTACGATCGCATCCAGAAGGCCCAGGAACTCGTCGATGCCAAGGATTTCCAGGGCGCGCTGAGGCTCCTGAACCAGCTTTACAACCCGGACAAGCTGACCGAGTACGAGCAGGCCAACGTCCTGAATTACATCGGCTTCGTGTATTACAACATGGAGGATATCCCGAACGCGCTCAAGACGTACGAGCGCATGGTCGCGATCCCGAGCCTCGAAGAGCAGATGAAGAAGCAGGTGATGTACACGCTTGCGCAGCTCTACACGATGGAGGAGCAGTACAGCAAGGCGCTGACGACCCTGGACAAGTGGTTCCTGCTGGAACCGAATCCGGCTCCGGAGCCGTTCATCCTGAAGGCACAGAACCTGTACCAGGTCCAGCGCTACAAGGACATGATCCAGCCGATCGAGAATGCAATGCGCATCGCCAAGGAGCGCGGCAAGGAGGTCAGGGAAGACTGGTACGTGCTGCTCAACTTCGCCTACTTCCAGCAGGAGGACTATCGCAAAGTCCGCGATATCCAGAAGATCCTGCTCGCCAACTGGCCCAAGAAGCGCTACTGGTTTTCCCTGGCCGGCGCCTACACGGAACTCGGCGAAGACAAGAACCTGATCAACGCCTATGCCGCGGCCAATGACCAGGGCCTGTTCGAGAAGGAATCGGAATTCGTGACCATGGCGCAGCTCTACATGCAGCGAGAGGTTCCGTACAAGGCTGCCACGCTGCTCGAGAAGGAGATGGCCGCCGGCCGCGTGTCGAAGGATGCGAAGAACTATCGTCTGCTGTCGCAGGCCTGGACCCTCGCGATGGAAGACGAAAAGGCCATCCCGGCGCTCAAGGAGGCGGCCCGGCTGAGCGATGACGGCGAACTGGACGTCCGCCTGGCGAACGCCTTCTTGAACACCGGCAACTACAGTGACTGTGCCGACGCGGCTCGCAATGGCCTCAAGAAGGGCCAGCTCAAGAGTCCGGATAATGCACAGATCTCGCTGGGTATGTGCCTCTACAATCTGCACCATTACAACGACGCCATCTCGGCTTTCGAGGCCGCGGCCAAGGCGCCCAGGTCCAGGCACACCGCGGGTCAATGGATCAACGTGATTCGCCAGGAAGTGGATCGCAACGAGCAGATTCGCCTCGCCGAACAGGCCGCGCGCAAGAAACAGGCCGAAGTCGACGCCAAGCGGGCCAAGAGCGGCAGGCTCTGACAAGACGATATTCGAACGATTCACGTTCACGGACGGGGGCGCTGGCGCTGTGCGGCAGCGCCCCTGAAACTGCGTGCGTTGTTTTCAGGAACAGGCGGCGACAATGCCCAAGATCACCTACATCACCACTGACGGTGTCCGTCACGAGGTCGAAGTCGAGAACGGCTATTCGGTCATGGAAGGCGCCATTAACAACGACATCGACGGCATCGTCGCGGAGTGCGGTGGTGCCTGCGCGTGCGCGACGTGCCACAGCTACATCGACGACGCCTGGCTCGACAAGATGCCGCCCATGGACGACATGGAAGACAGCATGCTGGACGCCGCATACGAGCGCCGCCCGAACAGCCGGCTGACCTGTCAGATCGAGGTCAACGACGAGCTCGACGGGCTGGTCGTGCACGTGGCCGACAACGATTATTGATTTGCGGCCTGTCCCCGTTGTCGCGCTGGCAAGCAGCGCTCCTACGATGCCCCGGCGTTCTGCCTATCGGAGCCCCGTCTCCTGGCGCGCGATCACCATGCGTTGAATCTCGCTCGTGCCCTCGTAGATCTCGGTGATCTTGGCGTCGCGGAAGTAACGCTCGAGCGGCAGCTCCCTGCTGTAGCCCATGCCGCCGTGGATCTGCAGCGCCGCGTGTGTCACGAACATCGCGGTCTCGGATGCGAACAGCTTGGCAATGCTCGCATTCAGCGTATTGCGCTCGCCCGTCGTCTTGCTTCGCTCCTTGGCCCAGGCCGCCTGCAGAACCAGCAACCGGGACGCTTCGAGGCGCGTCTTCATGTCCGCCAGCTTGTTCTGGATGCTCTGGAAGGTCCCGATCGACGCGCCGAAGGCCTTGCGCTCGCGGGCATAGGCGAGCGCGGCTTCGTACGCGGCCCGTGCGATGCCGAGCGACTGCGCCGCGATGCCGACGCGCCCGGAATCGAGGACGGTCATCGCGATGCGGAAGCCCTGGCCTTCCTCGCCGATCCGGTTTTCGGCCGGACAGCGGTAATCCGCGAGTTCGATTTCGCAGGTTGCCGATGCCCGGATGCCCAGCTTGGGTTCCTTCTTGCCGCGGTGGAAACCCGGCTCGTCGGCGTCGACGACGAAGGCGCTGATCCCCGTCGACTGGCCGTCCGGCGCCTGGGTCTGCGCGAACAGGATGAGATACTTCGCGACGGGCCCGGAGGTTATCCAGGACTTGCGGCCATCGATGGTGTAGTAGCTGCCGTCTGCGGAACGGCGGGCCGTCGACCGCATCGCGGCCGCGTCGGAGCCCGACTGCGGTTCGGTCAGCGCGTAGGCGCCGTTGACTTCGCCCGATGCGACCGGTTGCAGGAATGCCTGTTTCTGACGTTCCGTGCCGAAGTGCAGGAGCGGCACGCCGAACAGGGAATTGTTCACCGAGACGATGGTGCCGTGGGCGGCATCGGCGGCGGAGATCTCGGTCATCACGAGGACATAGCAGATCGAGTCGAGTCCGGCGCCGCCGTATTGCTCCGGTGTCTCGATCCCCATGAAACCGAGTGCGCCGGCCTGCCGGATGGTCTCGACGGGGAACTCGCCGCTGTCGTCGAACTCGGCGGCAACCGGCGCGATCTCGCTGCGGGCAAACTCGCGCGCCGCGTCCTGGATCATCTGTTGTTCTTCGGTCAGTGTGAAATCCATGGGCCCTCCGTCGCTGGATATTATACGTCGCGGGGCCGATGGACCGGTGCCGGTGCATCTGCGAGAATGACAATTGTTCTCAGCTTGGCCGCGACAACGACGGAGGTACGCGATGACGATCAAGGCAGGAGACAGGATGCCGGACGGGACATTCGGGATCTGGGAAGATTCTAAGCCCGGTTCCATGACGACGGACGCGCTTTTTTCGGGCAAGAAGGTCGTGCTGTTCTCGGTCCCCGGCGCATTCACGCCGACCTGTTCGCTCAAGCATCTGCCGGGATTCGTCGATCACGCCGAAGCGTTGCGGGAGCGGGGCGTCGACACGGTCGCCTGCATGGCCGTCAACGATGTGTTCGTCATGCATGCCTGGGGCGAGTCGAGCGGCGTCGGCGACAAGGTGCTGATGCTCGCCGACGGCAACGGCGACTACAGCAGGGCGCTCGGCCTGGAACTCGACGGCTCGGGCTTCGGCATGGGCATGCGCGGCCAGCGCTTTGCGATCGTCGTCGAGGACGGCACCGCGACCCACGTCGCCGTCGAGGAACCCGGCCAGTTTGCCGTCAGCAGCGCGGAATCGGTCCTCGCCGCGCTCTGACCGAGAGGGTTTACAGCGCCTCGGTAAGTTCCGGGACGAGCTTGAACAGGTCGCCCACCAGGCCGATGTCGGCAACTTCGAATATCGGCGCTTCCTCGTCCTTGTTGATGGCGACGATCGTCCCGGCGTCCTTGATGCCCGTGATGTGCTGGATGGCGCCGGAGATCCCGATCGCGATGTAGAGTTCGGGTGCGATGATCTTGCCGGTCTGGCCCACTTGCATCTCGTTGGGGACGTAGCCGGCATCCACGGCGGCGCGGGACGCCCCCACGCCGGCACCCAGCTTCTCGGCCAGCTTGTAGATGATCTCGAAATTCTCGGCACTCGCGAGCGCCCTGCCGCCGGCGACGACGCGGGACGCCGTCTGCAGATCCGGCCGATCCGACTTGCTGCTCTTCAGCTCGACGAAGCGTGTGTGCGTCGGCAACGCCGCATCCGTCGTGACGGCCTCGATGGGTGCCGGGCCGCCCGGGCCGACGGCGCGATACGAGGCGGCCCGCACGGTCGCGACGACGGTCCGGTCGGGCGCGGCTGCAACGGTCACGATCGCACTGCCGGCGTACACCGGACGCTGGAATTCATACGGTGCGACGACGGCCATGATGTCGCTGATCTGATTGACCCCGAGCA
>JBAUVS010000567.1:0-6143 GCA_049583345.1 Woeseiaceae bacterium | reverse complement strand
GCGCGGGGCAGCACGGCGTGGCGTCCGCCGCCGCCTGCGCGCGCGTCGGCCTGCCGTGCAGCGTCTACATGGGTGCCGTCGATATGCAACGCCAGGCGCCGAACGTCGATCGCATGCGTCGGCTCGGTGCCGAGGTCGTGGCCGTCGAGAGCGGCGACAAGACCCTGCGCGCCGCGATCGACGAGGCATTGCGGGAGTGGGTGACCGACCCGGGTGGCATCTACTACCTGCTCGGTTCGGCCGTGGGCGCGCATCCGTATCCTTACCTCGTCCGCGAGCTGCAGGCGGTGATCGGTGCCGAGGCGCGCGAGCAGATGCTCGCATCCGCCGGGGGCCTGCCCGACGCGGCGTTCGCCTGCGTCGGCGGCGGCTCGAATGCCATCGGCCTGTTCTATCCGCTGCTCGGAGACGATATCGAGCTCATCGGCGTCGAGGCCGGCGGCACCGGCACGGGACTCGGCCAGAACGCCGCGACGCTCGCCACCGGCACGCCCGGTGTGCTGCAGGGCGCGTATACGATCATCCTGCAGGACGCCGACGGCCAGGTTCAGGAGACGCATTCGATCTCTGCCGGGCTGGATTATTCCGGTGTCGGTCCCGAACACGCATTACTGCAGGCGACGGGCCGGGTCCGCTACGTATCGGCGAGCGATGCACAAGCCCTTGCGGCGCTCGAGGAGCTCTGCGAGACCGAAGGGATACTCACCGCGCTCGAAACCGCGCACGCTTTCGCGTACGCGCGCGACTGGTCGCGGGCGAATCCGGGCAAGCGCGTCCTGATCGGCAACTCGGGGCGCGGTGACAAGGACATGCCGACGCTGACGCAATTCCCGGCAAAGGTGCGCAGGAATGCATGAGCGAGTCACAGCGGCGATCCGTGCCGCCGGCGAGGCGGGCCGTACGGCCCTCATACCCTTCATCACCGCGGGTTATCCGGAACCCGCCGGATTCGCCGCGACGCTGAAGGCGGTGGCCGCGGTGGGCGACGTCGTCGAGGTCGGCATCCCGTTCTCCGATCCGATGGCCGACGGCATGACGATACAACGGTCCAGCTTCGAGGCGCTCCGCAAGGGCGTCAGCCTCAGGTGGATATTCGACGAGCTTGAGAAGGCCGGCGACGTCGGTGCGCCGCTGGTCATGATGTCCTACCTCAATCCGCTGCTGGCCTTCGGTTACGAGCAGCTCGCGTTGCGTGCCCGCCAGACCGGCGTCTGCGCTTTCATCGTTCCCGACTTGCCGTACGAAGAGTGCGGCGAACTCGTCGACGCGCTGGACGGCGAAGGCATCGGCCTCGTCCAGCTCGTCACGCCGGCCACTCCCGACGCGCGCCTCGGGATGCTCTGCAAGGCGTCGCGGGGCTTCGTGTATGCGGTCACGATCACCGGTATCACCGGCGGCGGGGCAGGCCTGCCGGCGGACCTGGCCGGCTATCTCGACCGCGTGTCGGCCGCATCGTCGCTGCCGGTCTGCGCGGGCTTCGGGATCCGCGCGGCGAAGGACGTCGCCAATGTCGGCAGGCACGCGGCCGGTGCCATCGTCGGCTCGGCGCTGGTCGAAGTGCTGGAGTCCGGCGGCGACCCGGCCGATTTCCTGCACGGGCTCGGCGGCCGATGAAAAAGCTTGTGACGTCCGAATCGCTCGTCACGATCCGGCACTATCGCAACCTGCTCGAGAGCGAAGGGATCGCCAGCCAGATCCGCAACGAGCACCTCGCGACGATCGCCGGAGAAATACCGTTCTTCGAGACCTGGCCGGAACTCTGGGTCGTCCGCGACCTCGATTACGACCGCGCCAGGCAGCTCATCGATGGCCTGACCGCCGACGAGAGCCCCGGCGCCCCGTGGACCTGCCCCGCCTGCGGCGAAGAGAACGAAGGCCAGTTCGCCGCCTGCTGGAACTGCGGCAAAGCACTGTAGCCCTTGTCATTGCGAGCGGAGCGAAGCAATCCATGGATTGCTTCGTCGGCCTGTGGCCTCCTCGCAATGACGATTTGAATCACGGCATGCCGCGGGCGAGCAGGCGCGTGCCGGCGATCTCGCTGCGCAGGATGGCGGAGACCTTCTCGGGCTGCATCGGTTTGCTGATCAGGAAGCCCTGCGCGAGGTTGCAGTGGCAACTGCGCAGGAAATCGAGCTGGCTCAGCGTCTCCACGCCTTCGGCGGCGACCTCGATGTCGAGACCCTGCGCCATCGCGATGGCAGCGCGGACGATGCGCTGATGGCTGCCGTTCTCGGCGACGTCGGCGATGAGTGACTGGTCGAGCACGAAGCTGTCGATAAAGCCGTTGTCGAGCGACTCGAACGATACGTCGCGGATCCCGAAATGGTCGAGAGAAATGCGCACGCCGAGTTTGCGCAGCGCCCGCAGCGTCGCCAGCTCGGTCGCCCGCTTGCGGACGATATCGCCGTCGCCGATCTCGAGTTCGATGCACCCCGGATCGATGGCCGTGTTTGCCAGCGATGCGGAGACGGCTTCGACGAGACGTTCGTGCATGAGCTGTTGCGGCGAGAGGTTGATTGCGATCGACAGGTCGGGGAGTTCGAACTTGCGCTGCCAGGTGGCGAGCTGGCGGCAGGCCGTCGCGATGACCCATTCGCCGGCCGAATGGATGAGTCCGCTCGACTCCAGGATCGGCAGGAAGCGTGCGGGAGGCAGCAGGCCGAAGCGCGGATGCTGCCAGCGCAACAACGCTTCGAGGCCGATCAGGCGACCGGATGCGAGGTCGATGCGCGGCTGGTAATGCAAAACGAATTCGTTGCGGACGAGCGCGTGGCGCAGTCCGACCTCGAGTTCCTCGCGCTGCGAGAGCTTCGCGTTGAGCGCCGGCGAATAGTAATGGAAGCGTCCGCCGCCGTGCTTCTTCGCTTCGTACATGGCGAGATCGGCCGCCTTGATCAAACGGTCCGGTACGTCGCCGGCCTCGGGATAGAGCGCGATGCCGATGCTCGGCGTCGCGTACACCTCACTGACGCCGATCTCGTACATCTCGGACAGCACCAGCAACAGCTTCTGTGCCGCGGCGCCGGCATTCGCTGCCTCGCCGAAATCTTCCAGGCAGACGACGAACTCGTCGCCGCCCCAGCGGCCGGAGAAATCGCCGATCCTGAGATTCTTGCGCAGGCGCCCGGCCACCTCCCGCAGCAATGCGTCGCCGATGTCGTGGCCGAGCGTGTCGTTGACCGACTTGAAACGATCGAGGTCGATGAAGAGCACCGCGAGCGCTGCGGACTTGCGCTGGCTGCGACCGATCGCGCGGGCGAGCTGCTCGATGAACAGCCCGCGGTTCGGCATGCCCGTCAGCTCGTCGTATTGCGCGAGTTTCTCGAGTTCGCTGGCCTTCCTCGTCGCCTCGGTAATGTCGCGGAAGGTCACGACCCCACCGATCAGCCTGCCATTGCCGTCATACAGTCCCTGGCCGTTCAGCGATAACAGCGTGTCCGGTTGTCCGGGCGTTCGATAGACGGCGATCTGGTTGGAGAATTTCTCGCCCCGGCGCGCTCGCATGAGCGGCAAGTCGGCCGAGTTGCGATAGTTGTCACCGGAGGCATCCACGCAGCAAAACATCTGCGCCCAATCCGGGTCCGGCTGTGTGCGCGGACCCATGCCGAGTATCGTCCTCGCGGCCGGGTTCAGGTCGAGCACGCCGCCGTCACGATCCACAACGATGACCCCGTCGTTGATATTCCGGAGGACGGACAGCACGGTGACATCGGTGTCGGACAGGCGATGTTGCAGTCGATGGCGTTTCACCGCGTGGTCGAAGATGCCCTCCTGGCCGTCGACCGTGATGTCGTCGACACAGATGTAAGCCTGCGCGCCGGCTCGGACCGCGGCGATGCCACGGTGTTCCCGGTCCCTGGTGGTCAGGGCGACGACCGGATGCGACTCGAAGGAGCGAATAAGCTCGGCGAGCGACTGGCCGGACTGCGCTATCGCCGGGCCCGCTTCGATCAGGACGAGATCGAGAACCGACGGTGCGTCGACCGGCATCGCCAGCTGCGCGGAGCGCGTCAGCAACGTGCAGCAGGGCAGTGTCTCGAGTTCGTTCAGGTACTCGGCTGCGAACTCCCTGCGGCCGATATAGAGGATGGAATGCCCAGACATAGTTCCTGTTCTTATTGCGATGCCCCAGGTGGCCGGTGTCGCTTCGGGCCACGCGAATAATACCAGAAAGCCGATCGTCGACAGGCACTTAAGCCGTTTTTCGGGAGTTTTCGGACCCCGGTCCGTAAACCAAAGCCCGACGGCAGTCATCAAACTGTCGAATAGGAAGGAGTTTTGGCGTGGAGGCGCTTCTGACTGCGACGGCCTGCGACTATAGTCCCGGCATGGCGATTCTGAACGAGCCCGGCCTGACGGACGAAGCCCACTGGATACGGCGGGCCCGGCGAGCGGACGTGCGAGCGTTCGAGTCGCTGTACCGGATGCACGTCGACAAGGTCTACGGCCTGTGCCTGCGCATGACCGGCAACGTGGCGGAGGCGGAGGATTGTACGCAGGACGCGTTTATCCGGGCGTGGAAGCAGATCGGCAAGTTCCGCGGCGAGAGCGCCTTCGGCACCTGGTTGCACCGCATCGCGGTCAACTGCGTGCTGGGCGGGATGCGCAAGTCGCGGCGCGAACGGGAGCGCATCGCGGTCGTGGCCGAGCGGAACGATGCGCGGACCACGGCGGCGGACTCGGGCGAGCTTGCCGACCTCGCCGAAGCCGTGGGCCGGCTGCCCGAGGGCGCGAGACACGTTTTCGTGCTGAACGCCGTATACGGCTACAGTCACGAGGAGACCGGGAACATGCTCGGCATCGCGCCCGGCACGAGCAAGGCACAGTTGCACAGGGCCCGGCGATTGCTGGCGCAGCAACTGGACAAGGAAGGGATGTGAGACATGAACGATCGACGCGAACAGGAACCGATCACACGCGCAGGCGAACTGGCAAGGGAAATCGTCCCGGAGCGCGACCTGTGGCCCGCCATCGCCGAGGCGATACAGAAGCCGGCGCGACGCCCGTGGCACATGTCGTATCTGGCGCAGGCGGCTACCGTGCTGCTGTTGATCGGCGCCTCGTCGGCGGTGACCTACGTCATGGTCCGGGACACGTCGGCACCGATCGCCTCCGATGCCGGGGGCCTGATCGTCGAACCCGTCTCCTACGCCGACCATCACGCACTCGGGCCGAAATACAAGCAGGCCCACGTCGAGCTGGAAGCGCAGTTGCAGGATGAACTCCGGCGGCTGCCGCCGGCCACGCGCGCCGACGTGGAAAGGAACCTGACGATTATCCGCGGCGCGATTGCAGAGATCAGCGTGGCGCTCGACGCAGAACCGGATAATGCACTATTGCAGCAATTGCTGTTGAAGTCTTATCAGGAGGAACTCTCGCTGATGCAGCACGTGGGCGGTTTGTCACAGCGCGTCACGGCGAGGAAAGACATTTGAGTCGTGAGTGAGATCGCACGACAGAGGTGGGAAAGGTGAAAGCACAATTGCAGGTACTGTTGTTCGGGGCGCTGCTGGCAACGGCGGCGAGAGGTGAGATCGTCGAAAAGACGCTCGACGCGGCGCCGGACGGCCAGGTCGACATAGCCAACACGGCAGGCACCATCGACGTCGAAGGGTGGTCGAAGAACAGCGTACGGGTACACGGCGATCTCGGCTCCAACGTCGAGGAATTGATCTTCGAGCGCGACGGCGATCGTGTGACGGTGAAAGTCAAAACGCCCAACAATTCGGGCAGGAACATCAACAGCAACATCCACGTCTGGGTGCCGGAGCGGAGCTCGATCGAGGTAACGGGTGTCAGCGCGGACATCACGGTGGAAGGCGTGCACGGCGCGCAGAACCTGCACTCGGTCAGCGGCAACGTCATAGCCGACGCTTTCGGTTCGGACCTGGAGATCGGTTCCGTGAGCGGCGATGTGAAAATCTCGGGCAACCAGAAGGACATCAACACCTCCGCGAACACGGTCTCGGGCGACGTGATGCTGATCGATCTCGCCGGCGAGGTGAAGGCCGAAGCCGTCAGCGGCGACCTGACGCTCAGCGGCGGCTCGTTCGACCGGGCGGACCTGCAGACCGTCAACGGCGACCTCGTATTCAAGGCGCAGCTGCGCAACAAGGGCCGCCTGAGCGGCGAGTCCGTCAACG
>JBAUVS010000566.1:0-5215 GCA_049583345.1 Woeseiaceae bacterium | reverse complement strand
GCCAGGCGCAGCATCCCCCGGGTGCAACATCCCGCGCACTTCGGCGGCTGGCTGAGACGCCTGGCGATCAACGCAGGTCGTTCCGGACTGCCGGTAAATCTCGACGACGACCGGGTGTCCCGGCCGGTAGCGCCGCTCAACAGCAGCGCGGGTGTGGTAGCCTTGGTCTTCCTCGGCCTGTGCCTGGCCGACAGGAAAATTTTTTCAAAGCCCGATATCCGACAACGATTCTCCGAGGATTCCGACATGGCAACGTATGAATGCGAAATCTGCGGCATGGCCGTGAACGCCTCCTGCGCCAAGTGCGACGCTCCGTTGGTCAACGACACGCTGACCCTCGACAACGGCAAAGAGGTGCAGGTCTCCAAGTGCCCGAACGGGGACGGCATGATCAAATCGCCGCTCTGCTGCGGGCAGGACATGGCCTGCAAGGTCGGTTGACCGCGACGAACTCGCCACCGCGATGCCATGAGCAACGGTGAGACGCGCGGCCAGTCACTGATCATCTCCTACCTGACGCTGAGGCGGCTCGTCGGGCTGCTCGGCATCGCCTTGCCGTTCGTACTCGTCGTCGGCGGCGCAGTGATCTTCGGCGTCGGGCAACAATCGTCGATCAGCAGCTATTACTACACACCGATGCGAAACGTGTTCGTCGGCACGCTCTGCGTGATCGGATTCTTCCTGCTGTCGTATCGCGGCTACGAACCCAGGGACAACGTCGCCGGCAATCTCGCCTGCCTGTTCGCCGTCGGCGTGGCATTCTTTCCCACCGCCCCGGACGGCGACGTTCCGCGGCCGGCCGCGATCACGGGCCATGTACACCTGGCATTCGCGGCGGCATTCTTCGCGACCCTCATCTATTTCTCGCTGTGCCTGTTCACGAAGACGACGCCCGGCGTCCCGCCGACGCCGCGGAAATTGCAGCGCAACACCGTCTACAGGGTCTGCGGCTACGTGATGGCCGTCTGCATGCTGCTCATCCTGGCGATCTCGCTGATCCCCGGCGCGAAGCAGGCATTGCAGGCATATGCTCCGGTATTCTGGCTCGAGGGGCTGGCCGTGATCGCCTTCGGCGCCTCCTGGCTTACCAAGGGAGAAGCGATCCTCGCAGATAAAGTCCAGGGAAACTTTGATTAATTCGAAAACGATCCGTCATTGCGAGCGAAGCGAAGCAATCCGGTGTTTTGAGGTCAACGAGCTGTGGATTGCCGCGTCGCTACGCTCCTCGCAATGACGAATCAATCAGAGCTTCCCTGGCCCGGGCTATTCGCCGTCCTGCGACTCCGCGATATCACCGGTTTCCAGGATCGCGGCCGCAGGCAGATCTTCGGCATCCATCATCTTGGCGATGCGCAGCAGCGACGAACGCAGCATGTGCCGCTCCCAGTCCTCGAGTTTCCCGTATTCCCTGAGAAACGAAGCCTGCAGCGGCGTGGGCGCCGCTGCCAGCTTTGCCCTTCCGGCATCGGTGAGAGCGACATTGACGACGCGCCTGTCCTGGCTGGCCTTCTCCCGGCCGACCAGGCGCGCCCGTTCCAGCCGGTCGATAATGCGGGTAACGGTCGCCTGCGATACGGCGATGTGCCGGGCCAGCGTGCTGGTCGATGGATTGCCTTCCTTCTCGATGGCCAGCATCACCAACAGCTGCGGTGTGGTCAGTCCCGATTCACGGGCGAGTTTCTGTGAGTTGATATCGGTGGCGCGCATGATCCTGCGCAATGAGATCAGGATCTCGTCGTATTCGTTCATCGAGACCGGGCACATCTGACTGAAAGGATCCCTAGTCTATTTCATACCGGCGGCGCAGGTCCTCTCCGAGTGCCTGCTTCAGGGGGGCCAGCCAGGGCGCATAGTGTTTCCAGTGCTCGAGGCCGGTCCGGTAGATCGGCTGCCGGACCTGCTCCGCACTCGGAGTCTTGATCGTCCGTTCGGTCTCGTGGAAGCGCAGGCATGCCTCTTCGAACGGCAGTCCGCAGAATTCGAGGAGACGGCGAACTTGCGCCTCGAGGTCGCCGACGACTTCCTCGTGCTGGACGCGGAGTACGAAGCCCGGCAAAACCCGGTCCCAGTGATCCATCAGGCGCACGTAGTCGCGATAGTAGCGGCCCATCGTTTCGAGGCCGTAGCTGAAATCCTGCCCCTCGCCGAACAGTTGCTTGAAACCGCTGAAGCAGCAGGCCATCGGGTGGCGGCGGGCGTCGATGACTTTCGCCCGCGGCAATATCAGCCGGATGAGGCCGACGTGCATGAAATTGTTCGGCATCTTGTCGATAAACAGTGGCGCCTGGCTGCGATAGACCTGCGTGTCCTGCAGGTACTTTTCGCCGAAACGGCGGAAATAGTCCGGGTCGATCGATTGCAGGTTGGCCGGATACGCCGGATCCCGTTCGACGCTGCGCCCGCGCAGCCGCTGCACCAGGGCGAGGATCTCCTGCAGTTCCATGGTGCCGTCCACCATCGAGTGCGATGCGAGAATCTGCTCCAGCAGCGTGGAGCCGGCGCGCGGCAGGCCGACGATGAAGATCGGGTCGGGCCGTTCGCAGCCCAGCCCGCCGCGTTCCTCGAACAGGCGGGCCGTGCAGACCTCGATCTGCGCATCGACCATGTCGCTCGTCTTGTCCGGGTCGTAGCCGCTGCTCGCGAGCTTCAGTGCGTTGCCGCGTGAGTAGTACTCGAAGGAACGTTCGTAGTCACCGAGGTCCTCGTGCGCCTTCCCGGCCGCGAAGCACAGATGCACACGATCCTCGGGTGCGACTCCGGCGGCGTGCTCGAAGCGTTCGATGTGCGCGATCTCTTCCTCCGTGAAGCGGTACGTCTTGATGTTGGCGAGACTCCAGAAGGCATCGCCGTAGTCCGGGCGCAATTCGTACGCTCGCCGGTAACACCGGATCGCCTCGTCCAGCTCGCCCTGCGCTTTGCGCGCGTGACCCAGCATGACGTCCACACCAGCCTTGTTGCCCGTTCGCACGCGCCCCTTCTCGTACCAGCCGATGCCCTCGTCGAGCCGGCCCAATCCCACCAGCGCGTTGCCCGTCGCCAGCTGATAGACAGGATTCTCCGGCTGCGCCTGCCGCAGGAGCTGCGCCTGTTGCAGGGCTTTGCCGAACTTGCCCTTGCGATTGAGGATCCTCAGGTAGTCGGCGCGGGCGCGGAGGTTGTCCGGTTCGAATTCCACACAACTTTCCAGCAGGAACTCGGCATCGTCGAGGACTCGCAGCCGGACGCCGATCTCGGCGAGCAGACGCATCGCCTCGACGTGATGGCGATTCCCGGCGAGGAACTGCCGGCACAGCGCCTCCGCCTTGTACAGCCTGCCTTCGAACAACAGGTCCGTCACGGCGACGAGATCGGCAGGCAGGCTCGCCATGTATTCGACCTGTGACCGGGCATGGTCGGCCAGCGCATCGCGCCCTGCACGTTCGTGCAGCGCGGCGAGCGCGCGCCAACTCGCAACGAGGCCCGGATTCAGCTCGGTCGCCCTGGAGAAGGCGGCGGCGGCTTCGTCGGGCCGATTCAGCGCCAGCAGCGTGTGGCCCCGCTCCTGATGCGCACGCCCGTAGTCCGGCTTGAGCGCAATCAGCTCGGCGAGGCTTGTCAGTGCGCCGTCGAAGTCCTTGTTGTAGCGCCTGGCGACGGCGAGCGCGTAATGGGCTTCGGCCGCGATTGGTGCCTCGGGTCCTTCCCCGAGCAGTCCGGTCAACAGCGTCTCGGCGGCATCGAACCTCGCCGACTGTATCAGCTCCCTCGCTTGTGCGAGGCGGTCCTCAGGGCCATGTTCCGGCTTGGCGGCAACGTTCAGAGGCGCGCATCCCTCAGAAATCGTAGGAAAGCCTCAGACCCACCGTACGCGGCCGGTTCGTGACGACGTGCGGCGTGAACTGCTGCGTATCGATGTACATCTCCGCATTCTCGTCGAAGGCATTGTCGACGAACAACTCGGCACTCCACTGGTCCTTCTGGATACCGAATGCCAGGTTGACCAGCGAGTAGGACGGCTGGATGTAGCGCCCGCCCGGGACGCCCGTCTGGTCGATCAGCGTCGTCCCCGGCGCGGCGCCGAGGAATGCATCGGCCTCGCGCTTGATCCTGAGCCCGGAACCGGACACCTGGTAGACGCGTTCCATCGTGTCCTCGACGACGTAGGCATCCATCTTCAGGCCGGCGAGGCTGTCGCCGCGGTAGGAGATGCCGCCGCTCACGTAGCCGCCGAGGCCGGCCATGGCACCCTCGCCCGACAGGTCGAACGTGTAGCGGAAACGCAGGTTGGCCGAGAAATCGGCGGAGTACGGCAACGCGCTGCCGACCGGCGCCGCGATGCCCTGCAGTTCCGGGTTCAGCCGCGTGATTTCCGTATCGAGGAAGGAGAATGCGCCGCTCACGGTCAGCGCGTCGGTGGCCAGCCAGACGAAGTCGCCGTCGATGCCCTTGATCTTGGCGTCGCCCACGTTGTCGGCGAACCAGAGGAAATTGATGTTGGTGGGATCGAAGCGCGACAGCTGCAGGTTCTTGATCTCGGAATAGTAGCCGGTGACGTTCAGGCGCAACGTGCGGTCGAGCAGATCCGCCTTCATGCCCAGCTCGTAGTTGTCGAGATCGTCGGTCTCGGACGAGACGGGGATCCGGAACCCGGCGAACGCGCCGGTCTGGTTGTTCGCGAGCCCGGCACCGACCCGGTTCGTCACCGGCGGGCGGAAGCCCTGCGCATACGTCGTGAAGACCATGACATCGTTGCTCAGGTGCCAGTCCAGCGACGCGCGCAGGATCGTGTCCGACTGGTTCAGGACCCCGTTCTTGTTGAGATCGCTGACGTCGAGCTGGCCGTTCTGGATCGCGTTGTAGACCGCGTCACCCTGAGCCACGCCGAAGTAATTCTCGAGTGCCGCCTGCGAGCCGTCGCCCAGCGCCTCGAGGCGCTCGGTCACGTTGACGGTCGTCGTGGCGCCCTTGTACTTGTCGTCGATACTGTACCAGCGCGCGCCGATCGCCCCCGTCACGTTGGGTGCGATATCGAATTCCAGCTGGCCGAACACCGCGATCTGGTCCGTCGTGCGCGTGACGTCGTTGACGAAGCTGATCTCGGGCGGGAATGGCCCGCCGTTGGTGCGCGTGCCTGCCGTTCCCGGCGGCGCGGCGAGCGTGCGCGCGAGGTTCGCGAAGTAGGGACTGTCGGTCGACGCGATCTTGAACAGCCCCGTGCTGCCGAGTTCCTGCTCGT
>JBAUVS010000565.1:0-2021 GCA_049583345.1 Woeseiaceae bacterium | reverse complement strand
GTACAAGGCGCATTCGCTGATCCGGCACCTGGTGGCCGGCTGGTCGTGGTTCCAGGCCGGTGCGGGCGAAAACGAGTTCGTCGAGATCCTGCCGGCCTCGCAGCGCGTCGGCGGCGAATGGTATCGGGGTACCGCGGACGCCGTGTACCAGAACCTCGACATCATCCGCACTCACGATCCGCGCTTCGTCCTGATCCTGTCCGGCGACCACATCTACAAGATGGACTACGGCCCCTTCCTCGCCGCGCATGCCGAGAAGCTGGCCGACATGACGATCTGCTGCCTGGAGGTGCCGATCGAGGAAGCCGCGGGCCAGTTCGGCGTGATGACGGTCGACAAGACCGGCCGCATCATCGGCTTCGACGAGAAGCCGGAGAAGCCGAACCCGATCCCGGGCAAGCCGGGGCTGTGCCTGGCATCGATGGGCAACTACATCTTCAACACCGAGTTCCTCTACGAACAGGTCATTAAGGACGCGGACACGCCGGGGACGCAGCACGACTTCGGCAAGAACGTGATCCCGTCGATCATCCAGGGTTACCGCGTCTACGCGTACGCATTCCGCGATCCCGAGACGGGCAGCCAGGCGTACTGGCGCGACGTGGGCACGCTGCAGGCCTTCTGGGAAGCCAACATGGAGCTGGTCTCCGTGTCGCCGCAGCTCAACCTGTACGACCAGGTCTGGCCCGTGTACACGCTCCAGGCCCAGGTGCCGCCGGCCAAGTTCGTGTTCGACGAGCAGGACCGCCGCGGCGAGGCCATCCAGTCCATGGTCTCGGGCGGCTGCCTGATCTCCGGTGCGCGCGTGCGCAATTCGCTGTTGTTCTCGCGTGTGCGGGTCCATTCGTACAGCTCCGTGAGCGCCTCGGTCGTGTTGCCGGACGTGGACATCGGTCAGAACTGTCGGATCGACCATGCCATCATCGACCGCGGCGCCCGAATCGAGCCCGGCACCGTCATCGGCGAGGATCACGACGCCGACCGGGCCCGCGGCTTCCGCGTGACCGAGGCGGGCCTGACGCTCGTGACGCCGGACATGCTGGGACAGCACCTGCATTTCACGCGCTAATCAAGAGTTCCCCGCCATCGCCACTCGACACGTCATATTCCTGGCTTCGGAGAACGGCGCCCTGCCACGCGGCAAGATCGGCGGTGTCGGCGACGTTTTGCGCGATCTGCCTGCTGCGGTCTGCGCCGCCGGCTGGCGGGCCACGGTGCTGACGCCGTCCTACGGCATGTTCCACAAACTGCCGGGCGCGAAGCACGTCGCCAATATCGCCGTCGACTTCCGTGGCGAATCGCAAGCCGTCGAGCTCTTCGACGTCCCGGGCAGCGCCGGTGCGCCCCGCAACCTCGTCTTCGAACATGCCCTGTTCTCGCCGCACGGCAGCGGCCAGATCTACTGCAGCGACGAGCCCGCCCGGCCGTTCGCGACCGACGCCAGCAAATTCGCCTTCTTCTGCGCCGCGGCGGCGGTCTGGATACGCGATCTGCCGCAGCCGCCCGAGGTCGTGCATCTGCACGACTGGCACGCGGCGACCTATTGCGCGCTGCGCGAATTCGCGGACGGTTTCGAGTCCCTGCGCGAGATCCGCACCGTATTCACGATCCACAACCTGTCCTACCAGGGCCCGCGGCCCATCAGCGACGACGAATCGTCGCTGGAATCCTGGTTTCCGCTACTCCGTTTTCGCCACTCGGCGATACGCGACCCGCATCTGCCGCAGTGCTTCAATCCGCTGGCGACCGCGATCCGGCTGGCCGACAGGCTGAGCACCGTGTCGCCCACCTACGCACGCGAGATCTGCCTGCCATCGGATCCGGCGCGCGGCTTCGTCGGCGGCGAGGGCCTCGAACACGAACTCTCCACGGCGCGCGACGAAGGCAGGCTCGTCGGCATTTTGAACGGTTGCAACTATCCGAAACACCTCGGCCGCAAGCCCGGCTGGCGACGCATCCTCGACATCGCCGGCGAGCAGGTCGACAGCTGGCTCGCGGCCGACCCGTCCTCGCGCGCGTCC
>JBAUVS010000564.1:0-2345 GCA_049583345.1 Woeseiaceae bacterium | reverse complement strand
GCGGATCGCCGATCGTGTAGCCCTTCCAGCTCTCCGGCCTGATCTGCTCGATCGCGTAATCGACGTCGTCCATCCAGCCCTCGGACCGCGGCTGGATGATGCTGTGCGCCAGCATGCGCCGGGATCCGGCGACCGCATTGACCGATGCCCGGGCCGCGGCGATCTGGTCATTGGTCAGGAACAGGTTGAAGTCGTCATCCACCGGAGAGCCGGACAGCAGCGCCACCTTGGTATCGCTGTCGACGTAGATCTCCTTGACGTAGTTCGCGAACTTGAATCGATCGAGGGAAATCTCGCCTTCCATGGCCGGGTTCCAGTGCTGCTTCGCGAACGCGGCGAGACCGGTGATCATCTCCTGCTGGTAGTCGTCGCGAACGAAGTGCGTCTGGCAGTCGAAGACGAACTGTCCGGCGAGGCTTGCGGCGCGCGCGTCCGCGGCGCCCGGCTCCGTCGCTTCGGCGTGCGCGACGTTGTAGATCGGTCCGAACACGTCGTTCATCGCGATGAAAGCGGCGGCCATGCCCGCGGTCGATGCGAGGAACCGGCGCCGGTCCATGCCGTGCCGGCCGCCGAGTTCGTCGGCGAGATCCTTGATACGCGCCTCGACTCGCTTCTGGTCCTCCGTCTGCGGCATCGGCGTGAATTCGCCGTTCGACACGACCTGCGTGGGAATGGGAGAAGCAAAGGAGGCGGATTCGGCCGGCAGGGTCTTCTCGAGATCTTCGTCGCTCAGGTATCGCATGCTGCGCTACTCCGTTGTGCTGCGGCTGTAACCACTATAGCCAATTATCCGTGCAGGCACGGAATCGCGAATCGACTGGCAGAGACAAGAACATCACACATTAGCGAATTAAATTTCACCGCGAGGCGCAACTGCATTAGGATCGTGCGTATGGCGAGAGAGCACGATCGATGAGCGAAACGCGAGACCGCCTCGAGCTGGCGGACGTGCCGCCCATCGGTCTCGGCTGCATGAGCCTGTCGCACGCCTACGGCACTCCGCCGCCGCGGGCCGATGCCGAGCGGCTGTTGCACCGCGCATTCGAGATCGGCCTGCGCCATTTCGACACGGCGGCGCTGTACGGCTTCGGGCACAACGAAGAACTCGTCGGCGCGGCAATGAGGCACAAGCGCGAATCGATTTTTCTCGCCAGCAAGGGCGGCATCAGCGGCGTCGACGGCAAACGCGTCATCGACGGGCGCCCGGAGACGATCCTCATGGCCTGCGACGAGTCGCTGCGCCGCCTGCACACCGACGTGATCGACCTCTATTATCTGCACCGCTGGGACAAGTCGATCCCGATCGAAGACAGCATGGGCGCGATGCAAAGGCTCGTCGAAGCCGGCAAGGTACGCCACGTCGGTCTTTCCGAAGTGTCCGCGGCGACCTTGAGACGTGCGCATGCCGTGCATCCGGTCGCGGCCGTGCAATCCGAGTACTCGCTGTGGAGCCGCAACGTCGAGATCGCCGTCCTCGAGACCTGCGCCGAACTGGGAACGGTGTTCGTCGCCTTCTCGCCGCTGGCCCGCGGTTTCCTGACCGATGTCGACCTCGTTCCGGACGGTTTCGACGACGAGGATATCCGCCGCGGCATGCCGCGCTTCCAGGCTCCGCATTTCGCGGACAACCAATCGCTGCTGCCGGCATTTCGCAAGCTGGCCGCGGCGGCCGGCTGTACCGCGGCACAACTCGCGCTCGTCTGGCTGCTCGACAGGCACCCGGGCCTGCACGCCATCCCGGGCACGACGAGCATCGAACACCTGGTGGAGAACGTCGCGGCCCTGGATCGCAGCGTTCCGGACGACGTGCTGGACAGGGCGGAAGAAATTATCAGTTCGGCGACGGTGAGCGGTCCCCGTTACAACGCCCGGACGCAGGCCGACATCGATACGGAAGAGTTCGCCTGAACGCTGACCAATATTGATTGCGTCGCAAGAAAAACTCAGCGCGACGCCTCGCGGTAGCCCGCAAACTTCAAGGACATGATGACCCAGACAGCGATACCGTGCATGCAGATTCGGGGCGGCACCTCGAAAGGCGCCTATTTCCTCGCCTCGGACCTGCCGGAGGAACCCGAGTTGCGCGACAGGGTCCTCGTCTCGGTCATGGGCGGTCCGGACAACCTGCAGATCGACGGGGTCGGCGGCGGCCATCCCCTGTCCAGCAAGGTCGCGATCGTGTCGAGGTCGAAGCGTGCCGACGCGCAGGTAGACTACCTGTTCCTGCAGGTGAGTCCGACCGAAGGTTTCGTCAGCAGTGTGCAGAACTGCGGCAACATCCTGAGCGGCGTCGGGCCGTATGCGATCGAGAAGGGACTCGTGGCGGCGGCAAAGGGCGAGACGGC
>JBAUVS010000563.1:0-2132 GCA_049583345.1 Woeseiaceae bacterium | reverse complement strand
GCGCGACGATCTCGCCGTCGCCGCTTCGGCGGCGCCGGCAGCGTTGACCTATCGGCCCGGACCGGCGGGCATCCGGCCCGTCGGTGCCTCGCGAGCAGGCTTCTGTTTCGATAACGAGCTGCCGCGCCACGACACGCTGCTCGCCCCGCACAGGATCGGCTCGCGGCTGATCACGAACGGCGAGTTTCGCGAATTCGTAACCGACGGCGGTTATCGTGACGCAAGGCTGTGGCTTGCCGATGGCTGGGCGGCCGTGAACGGGCAGGGCTGGAACCGGCCGTTATACTGGGACGAAGACCTCGACTCGGAATTCACACTCGGCGGCATACGCGAGATCGACGACGATGCGCCCGTTTGCCACGTGAGCTTCTACGAAGCGGATGCCTTCGCACGCTGGACGGACGCGCGCCTGCCGACGGAGTTCGAGTGGGAAACGGCGGCGAGCACCGAGGAAGTCGCGGGTAACCTGCTGGAATCGCAACACTGGCATCCCGTCGCCGGCGGCGCGAGTACGCAATTCTTCGGCGACGTCTGGGAGTGGACGTCGTCGTCTTACGCGCCCTACCCCGGCTACCAGCCGCTCGCCGGTTCCCTCGGCGAGTACAATGGCAAGTTCATGTGCAATCAAATGACCGTGCGCGGCGGTTCCTGCGTCACCGCCGACGACCACATACGTCCCAGCTATCGCAGCTTCTTCTACCCGGACGCCCGCTGGCAGTTCCTCGGCTTCCGGCTTGCGAAGGACGGCAGCGGATGAATCGTGCACTGCACCGGCAGGAACTGGCCGAGATCATCGAAGGTTTGAGGCAGGACGAAAAGATGATCTCGCCGAAGTACTTCTATGACGAGCGCGGTTCGCAACTGTTCGAGGAGATCACTGCGCTGCCGGAGTACTACCCGACCGAGACCGAACTCGGGATACTGCGCGACAACGTCGACGAGATTGCAGATCTGGTCGGTCCGCAAGCCAGCCTCATCGAATTCGGCAGCGGCTCCAGCCTCAAGACGCGCATCCTGCTGGAGAACCTGCACGACCTCGCGGCCTACGTGCCGGTGGACATCTCCGAAGAACTGCTGCTCGAGTCCGCGGCCCTGCTCCGCAAAGACTTCCCGGACATCGACATCCTGCCGGTCGCCGCGGATTTCACACGACCTTTCGCGCTGCCGCAGCCCGCGATCATGCCGGTGAAGAACATCGTCTATTTCCCCGGCTCGACGATCGGCAACTTCACCAATGAGGACGCACTCGAACTGCTCCGCGTGATGCACGGCGAGGCCGGCGAAGGCGGTGCCTTGCTTATCGGTGTCGATCTCCAGAAGGACCCGGACATCATCGAGCGCGCATACAACGACAGCGCCGGCGTGACGGCCGAATTCAATCTCAACGTGCTGCGGCATCTCAACCGTGAGTTCGGGACCGACTTCAAGCTCGATGCCTTCTCGCACAGCGCCGAATACAACCCCGAGCAAGGTCGCGTGGAGCTGCGGCTGGTCAGTTCGGAGCAACAGGACGTCAACGTCGGCGATGAGGCGTTTACGATCGAGGAGGACGAAGCGATCCTCACCGAGTACTCCCACAAGTACACGCTCGAAAGTTTCGCCCGGATGGCGGGGCACGCCGGCTTCGAGGTCGTTCGCGTGTGGACGGATGCCGAGCGCCTGTTCAGCGTCCAGTACTGCACCCGCTTGTAGGAGCGGCGCTTGCCGCCGCGACCGGTCGCGCTGACGAGCAGCGCTCCTACAGGCGCGCGGCTGGTACCGGCGGAGGCGGATGCCCCCCGCCGTCCCGTGTGGCGTCTATTCCGTAGGGACGTATTCCTTCGGGGCCGCGGAGCCTTCGCCGAAGAAGAACTTTTCCATCTCCGCCTCGAGGAACTTGCGGGCATCGGGTTCGATCGGGGTGAGGCGATACTCGTTGATCAGCATCGTCTGGTGATCGAGCCAGCGCTTCCAGGCCAGCTTCGAGACGTTGTCGTAGATGCGCTTGCCGAGCTCGCCGGGATAGGGTGCGTAATCGAGACCCTCGGCCTCCTCGCCGAGTAAGACGCACTTAACGGTCCGGGGCATATCGTTCCTCTCTGAGTCTGTCGATCAGCATCCGCACGGGGGCGGCGATGCCGCCGGGCGGTGCA
>JBAUVS010000562.1:0-3615 GCA_049583345.1 Woeseiaceae bacterium | reverse complement strand
CGCCTGCACGTCCTCGTCGGCGACGGCGGTGGATACCGAGGCCATGGCGATCAGCAGGACGACCGCGATGCGTTGCATTCGGATGCTTGCCATTCCCGCAGATTACCTCAGGCTGACGCGCGAGAATTTCCGCTTGCCGACCTGATAGACATGCGTCGTGCCCGCGTTGATCTCGAGGGCCCGGTCCTCGACGCGCACGCCGTCGATGCGCACGGCTCCCTGGCCGATCATGCGGAATGCCTCCGAGGTGCTGCTGACCAGCCCGGCCTGTTTGAGAAGGTGCGCGAGGCCCAGTCGCCCGTTCTCGCCCGCCAGCGTGAGCTCCGGCATCTCCTCCGGCATCGCCCCCTCGCGAAACCGGGCGACAAACTCCTCGCGGGCCGCCGTCGCCGCGTCGCGATCGTGGAATCGTTCGACGAGCTCGGACGCGAGTTCGAATTTCGCATCTCGCGGGTTCATTCCTTCGGCGACGCGGCGTTTGAGCGCCTCGAGATCGTCGAGCGAGCGGAAACTGAGCAGCTCGAAATATCGCCACATCAATTCGTCGGAGATCGACATCAGCTTGCCGAACATCTCGCCCGGTGCGTCGGTAATGCCGACGTAGTTGCCCAGTGACTTGGACATCTTCTGCACGCCGTCCAGTCCCTCGAGCAGGGGCATCGTCAGCACGACCTGCGGCTCCTGCTCGTAAGCCTGTTGCATCTGGCGGCCGACCAGCAGATTGAACTTCTGATCCGTGCCGCCGAGCTCGACGTCGGCACGCAAGGCGACCGAGTCATATCCCTGCACGACCGGATACAGGAACTCGTGGACCGAGATCGGCTGGCCATTGGCATAGCGCTTGGCGAAATCGTCGCGTTCCAGCATGCGCGCGACCGTGTGATGCGCGGCGAGCCGGATCAGGCCCGCCGCGTCCATCGCATGCATCCAGGTCGAATTGAATTCGATGCGCGTCGTCTTCTCGTCGAGGATCCTGAAGATCTGCGCCTCGTACGTTGCGGCGTTCGCCCGGATCTCTTCCGGCGACAGCGCGGGACGCGTCGCATTCCTGCCGGACGGGTCTCCGATCATGCCGGTGAAGTCGCCGATCAGGAACACCACCTCGTGGCCGTATGCCTGGAATTGCCGCATCTTGTTGATGAGTACCGTGTGCCCGATGTGCAGATCGGGGGCCGTCGGGTCGAAGCCCGCCTTGACGACGAGCGGCCTGTCGAGCTTCAGCTTTGCGGCGAGCGCGTCATCCGGCAGCACTTCGTGCGTGCCGCGCAGGAGTTCGGCGAGCTGTTTGTTCATTGATGTCATTGCGTGCAGTCGGCACGGTCCATGGCAGCGGAACTGTAGCATTCTCGGCGCGCGATGAAAGCCTGTCTGCAGTGTTTCTCAAGAGTGATGTTTAACGTCATGACTTTTAACAGATTTCTTTGACGTCCCCTGCGGGCCACGGTAGAGTAGCCGCATCTCGTATCCCGGGGACGCCGGTTTGCATCGTCCAGCCAGCCCACTGCTTCACGATTACAAACACGCGGCGCCCCGGAAGCCCGGGAAATCCAGAGCCCTGCAATGGTTCGCCGTCGGCCTGGGCCTGCCGCTGCTCGGACTCGCGATGATCTCGGCGGTGGGTTCGAGACCCAGCCCGATGCCGGACATTCAGCCTGCCCTGACCGCGACGCCCGGCGCCGAGGTCGACGTGCACGAACTCGCGGATGCCGACAAAGTCTATTCCGACGTGCCGCTCGTACTGGCGCCGCAGCCCGAATACCAGAAACTCACACTGACCATACACAAGGGCGACACGCTCGATCAGCTGTTCCGGAAGAATCAGCTCGACATCGGCGACCTGGTGACGATCTCCCGGCTCGATGAGGCGGGCAAACGCTTTCGCCGGATCAAGCCCGGCGACACCTTCGAGATCACGCACGACGAGGGCAAGGTCGTCAGTATGTATTCGCCTCTCGACCTCACGAGCGCCCTCGAGATCGATCGCAGCGATTCCGGCTTCAAGGCGCAGATCGAGGAGCGCCCCATCGAGAAGCGCAAGCGTTTCGCCTACGGGCTCATCAAGAGCTCTCTTTTCCAGAGTGCCGCCGATGCCGGACTTTCAGACAAAACGATCATGAATCTCGCCGGCATCTTCGCCTGGGACGTCGACTTCGTACTGGACATCCGCAGCGGCGACAACTTCTACGTCGAGTGGGAAGAGATCTGGCAGGACGGCAAGCTGGTCACCGACGGCGACATCATCGCCGCCGAGTTCAACAACGACGGCCGCACGTACCGCGCCGTACGCTTCGTCGACGACAGCGGGCGCGCCGACTACTACACGCCGGACGGCCACAGCGTACGCAAGGCATTCATCCGCGCGCCGGTCGATTTCACGCGCATCAGTTCCAATTTCAACCTGCATCGCAAGCATCCGATCCTGAATACGATCCGCGCACACAAGGGCGTCGACTACGCCGCGCCGAAGGGCACGCCGATCAAGGCCGCCGGCGACGGCAAGGTGATATTCCGCGGCGTCAAGGGCGGTTACGGCAATGCCGTGATCCTGCAGCACGGCGGCAACATCACGACCCTGTACGGACACATGTCCCGGTTCGCCAGCGGCGTCGGTGTCGGCACCCGCGTACGCCAGGGCCAGACGATCGGATACGTCGGCTCCACGGGCCTCGCTACCGCGAACCACCTGCATTACGAGTACCGAATCAACGGCGTGCACCGCAACCCGCGCACAGTCCAGCTACCGCAGGCCGATCCGATCCCGTCCCAGTACCGCGACAAGTTCTTCGCCGCATCCGAGCCGATCCTCGCGGAACTCGACCACTTCAAGAGCACACAACTGGCGAGCGTCGCGTACGCCGACGAAGCGTCGCACTGACGCGATGGCAGACCTCTACATTGGTCTGATCTCCGGCACCAGCATGGACGGCATCGACGCCGTGCTCGTGAGCTTCGGCGAGGCGTCGGTCATTACCCGTGCGACACATACGCACGCCTACCCCGACGAACTGCGCGCGGCGCTCAGACGTGCAACGGCCGATCCCGCCGCGTGCACCGTCGACACCGTCGGCGAACTCGACACCCGGATCGGCGACTGTTTCCGCGACGCCGCGCTGGCTTTGCTGGACGAGGCCGGCGTCGCGCCCAGCGAAGTCGTCGCGATCGGCAGCCACGGCCAGACCCTGCGTCACATGCCGAAGGCGGCGCATCCGTTCACGCTGCAGGTCGGCGACCCCTGGCGTATCGCCGTCGGTACCGGAATCACGACGATTGCCGATTTCCGAAGGGCGGACCTCGCCCTCGGCGGTCAGGGCGCCCCACTGATGCCGCCGTTCCATGAATGGCTGTTCCGGCGGCCGGGCAGCACGCGCGTCGTACTCAACCTCGGCGGCATCGCCAACGTCACGACCCTGCCCGCCGACGACGCCCCGGTGACCGGGTTCGATACGGGTCCCGGCAATACGCTGCTCGACGTCTGGATCGCCCAACACGCCGGCGAGCCCTTCGACCGCGGCGGCGAGTGGTCGGCGAGCGGCGAGGTCGCCGCGGCGCTCCTCGAGCGGCTCGCCGCCGACCAGTATTTCGCGGCGCCGCCGCCGAAGAGTACCGGCTTCGAGC
>JBAUVS010000561.1:0-2168 GCA_049583345.1 Woeseiaceae bacterium | reverse complement strand
GCCGAAATCCGCCCTGCAGACTAACTAAAAACATTCCATCCGAACGTCCGCTAACCTCGAGGGCTGCCCTTCGGAGTTTCCGCGGAAACGCCCATGCCCTACTGGAACAGACCGCCGACCGCCAGATCCCAGTCCATGCGATCGCCGGCGTACCACACCGCGCCGCAGCTCTCCGGGTCGTCACCAGGCTCGAACAGTTGCCTGTCCAGCCAGGCATCGAGCACGTGGCGGTCGACCGTCGGCAGCGCGCGCTAGGTGGTTAGCGGTTCGTCGCACCGATGCTTCTGTATTGCGGCTGAAGCCGCGATCGGCCAGTAGCTCGGCGGCATACAGGTGGCTCGACAGGCGGCCGATCTCGGCGGCGAGCTGCTCGCGGCGGTCGCGCTGGCAAGCAGCGCTCCTGCAGGAGAGTCCTACGGCTCGGTTATGGCGACGAAACCGCCGTTCGGCGCCATCGTGATGCGTGCCGGCCCCGCGCCGGTGTCGAGTGCCTCATGCCGGAAGGACAGGTTGCCGCCCTCGCCGTCCGTGATGAGCGAGGCCTTGACCTCGCCGAACCTGGCCAGATCCAGGTCCACCTCGCGCGAATCCGCGCCTGCATTGATGCCGGCGACTAACCAGCGCGCGCCGCTCTTTCTCGCCAGCACGACGTACTCGCCCGGGAAGCCGTCGATGAATCGCACGTCGTCCCAGATCGACGGCACTTCGCGCAGGAAGTCGCGCACATAATCCGGCGCCCTGGCCAGGCCCTCCGGGGTCTCGGCGTAGTGCTGTATCCCCGACGTGAACAACACGGACAATGCCAGTTCGAAGGCACTGCTCGTGCGCCGTTCGATGCCGGGGATGGTGTCGAGCGCCACCGGGGTGAAATCCATCGGGTCGAAGACGTTGCGGGTGAACGGCAGCATGGCGGCGTGCGCCGGTTCGTCGTCGGCGTTGCGCTGTTCGAACGTGACGAATTCGAGGCCGCGCACGGCTTCCATGGTCATCAGGTTCGGATAGGTACGCTCCCACCCGCGCGGCAGTGTCGCGCCGTGGAAATTCATGACCAGGCCGAAGCGTGCCGCGTCCTCGAGGATGTCCTGGTAGTAGCCGATCACGGACTGGCCGTCGCCGCCGAAGAAATCCACCTTGAGCCCGGCGACGCCGATGTCCGCGAGGCGCTCGAACTCCCGCAGGCGGCTCTCGTGGGTCAGCATCCTGTCGCGCGGCGTCTGGTAGGTTTCGTTCCAGTCGCCGGCCGAGTTGTACCAGAGCAGGATCTTCACGCCCTTGCCGCGCGCGTAGTCGACGAGTTTGCGGATCCCGTCGAAACCGATCTGCGTGTCCCACAGGGCATCGATCAGCGTGTAGCGCCAGCCCATGTCGGCGGCGTAATCGATGAACCGTTTCTGCGTGTCGAAGACGACCGAGTCGTCCTTGAGCAGCGGCCAGCTCCAGGACGCCTTGCCGGGCCAGTCGGCGGAGGCCCGCGCGTCCGGCGACGCCGGTTCGGCCAGGTCCGTGCCGAGCGTGGACTCCACCACGGTCACGAGGCTGCCGACTACGGCGAAGCGCCACGGCGTCGTCCACGGCAGCGTGTGCTCGGGTGCGACCGCCCCGCCCTGGAAGTTCTCGAGCGGATCCGGGAATGCCACCGCGTATTCCGGGCTGCGCCAGGTCGAGGCCAGCAGCGTCGCGCAGTAATTGCGGGTCAGGCCCGTCTCGCTCATCAGCAACCAGTGGTCGCCGGTTCGGAACAGCGCGGGGTACACCCAGCCGACGCCGGTGGGCGGCTGCGTGCCCACCGGCACGTCGCGGAGGTAGAGCTCTTCGTAGGACGGGTTGGTGGACGACCAGCCGGACTTCGCGACGGCCTTGGGCTGCAGCCAGGCCCTCGAGCCGTCGGGCAGGCGGAAGCTCGTCGCTTCGGCGACGACCTTGCGCGCGGCGCTCGATCGGTCCGGGAAGATGTAGCGGAACGCGAAGCCGTCGTCGGACACGCGGAACTCGATCCGCAGCCGCAGACCCTGCGCCGTCTGCAGATCGACGAGCCGGCGAGTCGCCCGGTAGTGGTTGAGGCGCCGCTTCGAGGTCAGGAGTTCGTAGTCGTCCGCCACCGGCTCGGGGTCCGACACCGCGACGAGTTGCAGGCCGGCCGTGAAATCGGCGTCGTCGCGCAACAGCCC
>JBAUVS010000560.1:0-2008 GCA_049583345.1 Woeseiaceae bacterium | reverse complement strand
GCATGATCTTGCGGATATCGCGTATGAAGCCCATGTCGAGCATACGGTCCGCTTCGTCGAGGACCAGCATCTCGACCCCGCCGAGATCCACGGTCCGCTGCTGCAGGTGGTCGAGCAGCCGCCCCGGCGTGGCGACGACGACGTCGACGCCCTTGCGGAGCTTGTCGATCTGCGTGTTGATGCTGACACCGCCGTAAATGACGGCCGTACGGAACGGCAGGTGCCGGCCGTAATCACGGATGCTTTGTCCGACCTGTGCAGCCAGTTCGCGGGTCGGCGTCAGCACGAGCGCACGTATCCGGCGCCGGTTGACCGTACCCCGCTGCAAGCGCTGTAACAAAGGCAGGGTAAAGCCTGCGGTCTTGCCGGTGCCCGTCTGGGCTCCGGCGAGGACGTCACCGCCCTCGAGTATGACGGGAATTGCCTGTTGCTGGATCGGGGTCGGGTTTGTGTATCCCTGTTCCCCTATCGCACGCAGCAGTTCGGCCGAGAGGCCGAGTTGTTCGAATCGCATTGCTTGATTACTCCGATCCTGCCTGACACCCCTGCGGCAATTTCCGGCAGGGTTTCGATCCGGGCAGATATCCAGATGGGCTCCACGGCCTGCAGGAATGCGGGGTGGAGTGAGTGGCACAGACCGATGTGTGCCAGGACGCGGCGGACTATAACAGACTTGCGCCGGTATGCCAGGACATTTTTCAGGAACTACTTCGTGGCAGCCGGCTTGCCCCGGGCGGACATATAGAGATTGGTACGACCCCGCTTGCCGACACGCCTCTCATTCAGACGCAGGACGAGTTCCTGGACCGACTTGGTAATCGAGTGGAGATCGCCTCGCCGATAACCGAAAATCTTGTTCGTACCCTGGCTGATCGTGTAGCGATACCAGTCCGCACCACCCTGGTCATCCGGCGCCTCCGCAGACTCTACCGCGACAATTTCGTAATCTTCGTTCATCGTTTGGGCGCGCTCTTATAATTTTGTAGAGGCAGGACCGCCGCCTCCAACCTTGCCTTCACCGAACCCGGCTGACGCCAATTGTCCGGTCCGAGTACTGGGAGAAATTGAGTCCCCTGATTGCCGAGTCGGCATCTGCATCGGTGGACATCGCCACGATGGCGAATCCCCTGCAGCGACCGGTGCTCGAATCCCTGGCAATCTCGACCGTCTCGACCAGTCCGAATCGGTCGAACATCGCCCTGATTTCCCGCTCTTCGAGAGAAGGCGGAATGTTGCCGACGTGAAGTCTCGTGCTCATATATCCTCCCGGGGTATTCCTGACCGATAAAGGAGGATATGGGCACAGGTCGCCCGTAATCTCGATTGGCGGTATTTGCGTAAAGCGATTTTAAGCTGCTTGTCAGGCCAGCGATAGGATACTTGTCGCAATAACCGAACAAATCGGTCTCGCTGTCCACAGGGACCGATGCCTGGATCAAGCCGCTTCGCGATTCGCGGCTATCTTGTGGAACGTGGAATTCGTAACCTCGTAACACTGCACTCGGGGACTACCTTCGATCATATCGGCCAGGATCCCGTAGACCTTCGGAAAGATCCTGCGGCTGTAGGCTTCGGCATCTTCCTTGCTGTCCCACAGGCTCACCGCGATCGCGTCCTTTCCGGCCGGATCGATGAACGAGATTTGATCCACGAAACCCTTCTGCTCACGGAGCAGCGGGAGGATCTCCGACTCGACCTTGTGGACGACGTCGGCGCGGCTGTCGGCTTTCAGTACGATCGATACATGGCGTGCATACATGAAGTTTTCCCTCCTTTTGCCTGATCGGGGGCATAGCGGAAATCCGGGTCGATGGAGAGGATCGAAGGGCCCGTCGATCAACTGACCATAATCGGATAGTTAACTTGATTAGTCAAGGATGTTCTGGGAGTATTCCCGAGATTAACAAACCCAGTACATTCAATGAGGTCCGGAATGGACGTTTGTTCTGTCATCAAGGCGCGCTTGCAGGAACTGGGATTGGAGCAGAAGGATCTCGCCGCGGCCGCC
>JBAUVS010000559.1:0-1659 GCA_049583345.1 Woeseiaceae bacterium | reverse complement strand
TCGCGACGCCCGCATGGGCATGCTCGATCTGTCGCTGCGGCGATCCGACATTCAATGCATTGGGGATCGAAGGCGTCTCGCTCACGGGACTGCGAATCGCATTCGATTGGGACCAGGTGAAGAAGACCCAGGGGGTCCCCGGCGAGGACTTCGACTCGCTGCGGGAGCGGCGATCGACGCTGCTGGTGGCCTGGAACGTATCCGAGCGCTTCGGCGTCTTCGGGCGCCTGCCTTACAGCGACCGGATTCTAGAGGAGACCGAGGACGGCGACACGGAGACGACACACGTGTCAGGGCTCGCGGATCCGGAAATCTACGGGCAACTGCGACTCTGGAAATCGAATTTCGAGGGCGACGTCGGGATCCGCAGCACCGTTTACCTCGTCGCCGGCGTCAAGACCGACTGGGGCCAGAACGACGCCTCGCATGGCGGCGAACGTCTCGACGAGCACGCCCAGCCCGGCACCGGCTCGACGGACTGGTTCGCCGGTTTGTCGGGCTCGTACCAGATCGACCCGCAATCGGCACTGTTCGCCTCGGTGCAGTACCGCCACACCGGCCAGAACGACTACGGTTATCGCTACGGCAATATCAAGCTGGTGAACCTTGCCTACGAGCACAAGCTCGGCGATCGCTGGGACGCCATGATCCAGGCCAACTACCGCAATTCCGGCCGTGACCGGGTCGATGCGACCGGCATGACGGACCCCGACACCGGCGGCTCGATCACCTACCTCACGCCGCAGCTGGCCTTTAATGCCGGGAGTGGCTGGGTCGTGCGGGGCGCGGTGCAGATCCCGCTGTCGCAGTCGGGCCTCAACGGCTTCCAGGACGAGAAGGCCGTGATCAACATCGGCGTGACGCGGCTGTTCCTGCAGTAGCGGCCCTCGGGTCTGGAAACCTTCGTACCGGGGCTCTCCGTCGTCGACGGCAGAGTTCCGGTACGAGCTGGTGCGATTCCGCGGAAACTTATTTTCCGGTTTGGGCAATAATCCGCCACGTGGCGGATTTCCTAGAATCTACTTTAAGTTTCGGCCTCGGGATGTTGGCTCCCCGGGCCGGACTCGAACCAGCGACCAATTGATTAACAGTCAACCGCTCTACCAACTGAGCTACCGGGGAACGGTAGGGGCCGGGATTCTCGTGCAGCCCCCCTTGTAAGTCAAGCCGACACGGCCCGTTTCAGGCGTTTCACGGCCTCCTCGAGCGTCTCCATCGAACAGGCGAACGAAAAGCGCAGATAGCCGGGGGCGCCGAACGCGCCGCCGGGCACGAGGGCCAGGTCCGCGGTGTTCAGCAGATGCTCGGCGAGTTGCGTGTCGTCCGACAGCCCGAGCGCCTGGATCGCCCCGGTCACTCGCGGGAACGCATAGAAGGTGCCTTCACCGGGCCGGCATTCGACGCCCGGGATGTCGTTCAATGCCGGCACGAGGTAGTCGTGCCGCTCGCGATACGCGGCGGCCATCTCCGCGACGACGGCCTGATCGCCCTCGAGTGCGGCGAGTGCGGCCTTCTGCGAGATGCTGCAGGCGTTCGAGGTGCTCTGGCTCTGGATCGTGCGCATCGCGCGGATCAGCTCCGTCGGTCCGCCGGCATAGCCGATGCGCCAGCCCGTCATCGCATAGGCCTTCGAGACGCCGTTGACGGTGACCGTGCGAC
>JBAUVS010000558.1:0-10817 GCA_049583345.1 Woeseiaceae bacterium | reverse complement strand
ACCGCCGCCGCCTGATCGTTGCAACGAATCCGGTCCCAGCTTCATCTATGCCTCAATCGGATCGAACAATCCTTCGGGGGATTCAAATGAAGAAGCGAACGAGACCGTGGCTGAGCGGTATCCTCATGCTTTGCCTTGCGGCCTGCAGGGCAACGAACGTGGCCGTCGACGCGGACGACCCGTACCGCCTCGCCGCCGGCGTCGTGCCGCTCTCGCAACGCCTGTCGCTCCGGCTGGATCCCTCGCGTGACGACTACTCCGGGACGACGACGATCCGGATCCAAGTCGGCGAACGCACGACGCGGCTGCGCCTGCACGCGCAGGATCTCGATATTCGCTCGCTGTCCCTGATGCGCGACGACCGCGCGATGCCGGTGACTCACGAATTCGGCGAGCACGGTCTCCTGTTCGTCGACGCGCCTGACGGGATCGCGCCGGGATCTTACGAACTCCGGATCGAGTTCGGCAACGACTTCAACACGGACGGCACCGGCATCTTCCGGGTGGAACAAGACGGCAGGAGCTACCTGTTCAGCCAGTTCGAACCGATCGACGCCCGTCGCGCGTTTCCCTGTTTCGACGAACCCGGCTTCAAGTTCCCCTGGCAGTTGACCATCGCCGTACCCGAAGGAATCTCGGCCATCACGAACACGCCCGAGGAATCGACGGTCGCCGGGGACGGCTGGACCACGACGACATTTGCCGAGACGCCGCCCCTGCCGTCCTACCTGATCGCGGTCGCCGCCGGTCCGTTCGACTTCGTCCCCATCGCTGGCTTGCCCGTTCCCGGCCGGGTCGTCGTCCCGCACGGAAAGCAGAAGCTCGCGGCATTCGCCGTCGAGACGACGCCGCCCCTGCTCGCGTATCTCGAGAAGTACTTCGACGAACCGTACCCGTTCCGGAAGCTCGATCTCATCGCGGTATTCGGGTCCTTCCCCGGCGCCATGGAGCACCCCGGCGCGATCACCTACTCGGACCAGTTCCTGCTGCTGGAGGAATCCGCGAGCCAGTCGCAGAAAAATGTCCTCGTGTACGTCACGGCACACGAACTGGCGCACCAATGGTTCGGCGACCTGGTCACGATGCAATGGTGGGACGACCTGTGGCTCAACGAGTCCTTTGCCGACTGGATGGCCGGCAAGACGGTGCCTGCCGTGTACCCCGAGTACAGCGGGGATCCCCGCGAACTGACGACGACGTTCGAGATCATGGATTCGGATGCCAGGCCGACCGCTCACGCCATCCGGCGCGAAGTGAAGTCGACAGACAACTTCTTCGAAGGCGTGTTCCTCGCCTACTACAAGGGCAAATCCGTGCTCGGCATGTTCGAGCAGGCGATCGGCGACGAGGCTTTTCGCGCCGGGGTGGTGCACTATCTGCACAAGTTCCGCTACGGCAACGCGCGTGCGGAGGATCTCTGGGCCGAGATCGATACCGGGACCGACCCGGCGCTGGCCGGCGGCCTCAGGAGCTTCGTCGATGAACCCGGCATACCGATCGTTTCGGTATCCGCGGACGACGGCGGGAAGTTCGAATTTTCGCAGCGGCGCCTGCTGAATTCCGACGATCCCGGCGCCGAAGAGTCGAAATGGATCATTCCGGTCGCGTACAAATTCCGGGATGGCGATGAAATAAAGTCCGGCAGGCTCGTCCTCGCCGACTCGCCGGTGACTGTCGAACTGGGCAGCGACGTGGCCTGGATCCTGCCGAACGCGGACCAGGCCGGCTATTTTCGCTGGAACGTGCCGCCGGGCATGCTGGGACGGCTCGGCCGCGATGCCGGCGACGTGCTCACCGTGCGCGAACGCATGGG
This sequence comes from Woeseiaceae bacterium, assembly GCA_049583345.1. Taxonomy (GTDB): domain Bacteria; phylum Pseudomonadota; class Gammaproteobacteria; order Steroidobacterales; family Woeseiaceae; genus UBA1847. The sequence continues at coordinate 9,004 of JBAUVS010000558.1, read as the reverse complement.
ATTCCTGAGCAACCTCTGGGCGTTGTTATCGTCTCATGAGATCGATGGCGACGACTTCCTGGAAGCGCTGGAGGGGATGTCCGACGACCCGGACCCGGCGGTTCTGACCGCCATGCTCGACCAGCTCGACAACGTCCGCAAGACTTTCGTCACGCCGGCGCTACGAGACGAATTCTCCGCCTACGTCAGGCGCCTCCTGCGGCCGGCGATCGAGCGGTTCGGCATGCAGTCATCGCCCGACGACAACGGGACGCTGGCAATGTTCCGGCCGCAGCTTCTGTTGTGGCTCGACGACGCGGGTCACGACGAACAGGTACAGGGCGTCGATGACGCGCTGGTCCGGCGTCATCTCGATGGCGAATTGCCGATGTCCGACGACGTCGCAATGGCACTCCGCGCGGCGGCGCGGCGCGGCGACCAGGCGCTGTTCGACGCACTGATCGCGGCGCTCGCGTCCGCGGAATCGCCGGCAGCTCGGCTGACGTATTTGCGGGCGATCGGTTCGTTCCGCGATCCCGGGATCGTCGCTCAGGTGCTCGAATTCACGCGTCGCGACAGCCTCAGGCGCATAGACATCAGGACCGTCCTGGCGTACGTCGCGGCCTGGCCCGACAACGACGGCATGTTGCTCGACTGGCTCATGAGCCACGATGCGGAGCTGCGCGGACGTCTCGCCGATGAGGATATGGCGCGGATCCCGGACATGCTTACGGTCTGCTCGCCGGACAAGCTGCCGACCATCAAGGACTTCTATGGCGCCCCCGAGCGCGCGGTACCGGGCATCGATACGGAGCTGCGGGACGATGAAGCCGAGGTGATGGAGTGCTGGAACCTGCGGCAGCGGGAGTTGCCCGTTGTCTCGAGGTTCCTCGAAAATTCCGCGTCGTCGCACGGGACGCCATCCCCCGGCGGGACCTGAACGGCACAATTCGGTCAATTGATCGGAACCAACCCCCGAAAGTCGACTATGCTTGATGGCGAATCCTGATCGCGAAAACTAAAGTCGCCGGGCAGCAGCACCGCCGACACGAGGGGTTATGACGATGAAACGCATGCATATTTGCGCGGGACTCCTTCCCGTGCTCGTGGCACTCGCGCTGGTGGCCTGCGAACAGCCCGCCGCACCGTCCGCGGCGGAACAGCCCGCCTCCGACAATGGCTTTGCAGGCAAGATCGCGCTCGACGTCCGCGATTCGGTCGCGGACTGGAAGCCGTATACGCTCAAGCAGGCGCCGGAAGGCGCGCCGAATTTCCTGTTCATACTCTATGACGACACGGGTCTGGCGGCCTGGTCGACTTACGGCGGGCGCATCAACATGCCGACGCTCGACCGCCTGGCGGCGAACGGCCTGATTTACACGCAGTGGCATACGACGGCCCTGTGTTCGCCGACGCGCTCGACGCTGCTCACCGGCCGCAACCATCACCTGAACGGCATGGCGGCAATCACCGAGGCTGCCAACGGCTTCCCGGGTGCGAGCGGCCGCCTCCCTCCGCAGGTCACGACCGTCGCGCAGGTTTTGCAGGACAACGGCTGGAGCACCTTCTGGATCGGCAAGGATCACAACGTCCCCGAGCAGGACATTGCCTCCGGCGCAAGCCGCTCCGAGTGGCCGACCCAGCAGGGCTTCGACCGCTACTACGGTTTCCTGGGCGGCGAGACCAACCAGTGGTACCCGGACCTCGTCGAGGACAATCACTTCGTCGAGCAGCCCTACGGGCCTGAACAGGGTTATCACCTGTCGAAGGACCTGGCCGACAAGGCCATCGAATACCTGCGCGACCAGCAGGCCACCAATCCGTCCAAGCCCTGGTACCTGTGGTTCTGCCCGGGGGCCAACCACGCCCCGCACCAGGCCCCGCAGGAATACATCGACAAGTACAAGGGCAAGTTCGACGACGGCTACGACGCCTATCGCACCTGGGTCGTCAAACGCATGATCGACAAGGGCGTCCTGCCGGCGGACACCAAGATCACGCCTTTCAATCCGCTGCCCGAGGACGTTGCCAACGCGGCCGACTACGTACGGCCCTGGGATTCGCTCAACGCGGACGAGAAAAAGCTCTTCTCGCGCATGGCGGAAGTCTATGCGGGTTTTTCGGAGTACACGGACGCGCAGGTCGGCCGGATCATCGACTACCTCGAGAACACCGGTCAGCTCGAGAACACGGTCGTAATCTACGCTGCCGACAACGGCGCCTCGGGCGAGGGTACGCCGAACGGGTCCGTCAACGAGAACAAGTTCTTCAATGGCTATCCGGACGACCTCAGCGAGAACATGAAGTACCTCAATGTGCTCGGCAGCGAGGATACCTACAACCACTATCCCACCGGCTGGGCCGCGGCATTCTCCGCGCCTTTCAAGATGTTCAAGCGTTACTCGGAGTATGCGGGGGGCACCAACGATCCGCTGGTCATCTCCTGGCCGAAGGGCATCAAGGCGCACGGCGAGATCCGTAACCAGTATCATCATTCGGTCGACATCGTGCCGACGATCCTGGACATCGCCGGCCTCGAGATGCCCAAGGTCTACGACGGAGTGCCGCAATATCCCCTCTCGGGCGTGTCGATGAAATACACATTCGACGCAGCCCCCGATGCGCCGACACACAAGCATGTGCAGTACTACGCGATGCTCGGCACGCGCGGCATCTGGAAGGACGGCTGGAAGGCCGCCGCGGTACACGCGCCGCTGACCGGCAAGGGTCATTTCGACAAGGACGCGTGGGAGCTGTACCACGTCGACGTGGATCGTTCGGAATCGCAAGATCTCGCGAAGGAGTATCCGGAGAAACTGCAGGACCTGATCGATACCTGGTTCTCCGAAGCGGAAACGAACAACGTGCTGCCGCTGGACGACCGCAGTGCCGCCGAAGTGCTCGGCATCGAGCGCCCATCGGAGGAACCGCCCCGCGACCGCTACGTCTATTATCCGAACACGGCGCCGGTGCCGGAGGGCGTCGCCGTCAACGTCCGCGGCCGTTCGTACAAGATCCTCGCCAACGTCGAAATCACCGATCCGGATGCCTCGGGCGTCATCTTCGCCCACGGCTCGCGTTTCGGCGGCCACTCGCTGTTCATCAAGGATCACAAGCTGTATTACGTGTACAACTTCCTGGGCATCCAGCCGGAGCAGGTGTTCAGCTCCAGCGAAACGCTGAAGCCCGGCAAGTACACCTTCGGCATGGAATTCACGAGGGAGAGCACGGGAGACCACGGCGAATCGCTGGGCACGACAAAGCTGTACGTCAATGACCAGGTCGTCGCCGAGGGGCCGATGAAAACCCAGCCCGCGAAGTTCACGCTATCGGGCGACGGCCTGTGCGTCGGCTATGACAGCGGCGACGCGGTCAGCTCCCTGTACAAGACGCCGGGCGCGTTCAAGGGCGGCAGGATCCAGGGCGTGGGCGTGACGGTCGAAGGCACGCCTTATCGCGACCTGGAGCTCGAAGCCAAACGCATGATGATGTCGCAGTGACAATGCCGCGCTATGCGGTGACGGCCTCGAGAGTGACGTCACCGCAATAGAGCAGCAGCCCGGCCCGGTCGAGCACGCGGATGCGCCGGTAACCGGTCTCGATCAGCTTGCGTTCCTCGAGCCTGCGTAACGCGCGCTGCAGGGTCGGCAGGGACAGGGCCAGCATCCCGGCCAGGTCCTCGTGTGACAGCCGAATCCACCGCTCCCCCGGCTCGACGTTTTCGTCGTGCAGCAGGAGGCGCAAGGCAACGCGGATATCCGACGGCGTGATCGAAAGGTTTCCCAGGATATTGAGTGCCAGTTCGAAGTTCTTGCGGGTGAGGCTGTAGAACTGGGTCATCAGGTCCGGGTACGATTTGACGAGCGAGAGCACCTTGTCCTGCGGCAGCTGCACGAGCCGGGAATCTTCGATTGCGCACAGGGACGCCAGCCGCACGTGTTTGGCGAACATCGCAAGATCGCCGACCCAGTAGCCCGCTTCGACGCGATGGATCGTGATCTCCTCACCGTCCGCGCGTGGGATCGAGATGTCGAGCAGGCCGCTGACAAGCCCGTATACGCCGTCCGGCCGATCTCCGACGCGGTAGACGAATTCGCCCTTGGCGACATCCCGTAACCTGGCAATCGAGCGCAGCCGGTCCCTGGACTCGGCATCCACCGTGCACAGCCAACCCTGATCTGCGATGCGCGACCAGGCCTCCGGCAGGGAGTCGATCTGCCGCCTGGAAACCTTTTTTGAAGAGCCGGTCATCGCGCGAGGCATCCTAGCACGCGGGTTCTGCAATTATGTAATCTCTCGCCGTATGGAACATGACGGTCGAGCGGCGGTACTATCGCAATCGACAAACATGCAGGGAGCAGACCCAATGAGGGGATCCGACATTCGCACCAACTCGTGGCTCGTGGCGCGCCCGATGCTTGCCGCAATTGGCCTCCTGGCGTCTGTGGCCATCACCGGCTGCAGTAATGGCGGCGGCTCCAACAGCGGCGGCGGCGGCGGTGGCGGCGGCGGGTCGGGCTGGCAACAGGGCGTGTTCGCCGATTACAACGATTTCTACGCCCGCTGCGCATCGCCTCGCTCGGGGACGGACCCGGCGACCGGCCAGTCCTACCCCGACCAGCAGGGCACGACCACCGACGAGAACAACTTCCTGCGTTCGTACAGCAACGACACCTACCTGTGGTACAGCGAGATCACCGACCGGGATCCCGGCCTTTACAACGATCCGCTCGCCTACTTCGACCAACTGAAGACCGGTGCCACGACGGCATCCGGGCAACCGAAGGACAAGTTCCATTTCACGTATCCCTCGGACCAGTGGTACCAACTCTCGCAGGCCGGTGTCGAGGCCGGCTACGGTATCCAGTGGGCACTGCTTTCCACTACGCCGCCACGCGAACTGCTCGTCGCCTACACCGAGCCGAATACGCCGGCGACGAACCTGCCGATCCCCATCGTCCGCGGCGCGTCGATCGTGGCCATCGACGACGTCGATATCAACGATAATACGCAGGCCGGCGTCGACACGCTGAACGCCGGCATCTACCCGGCCGGCGTCGGCGAGACGCACAAGTTCGCGCTGCTCGATCCGGGTTCGGGGACACCGCGCGAAGTGTTGTTGACCTCCGAGAACGTCACCTCGACACCGGTACAGGACGTACAAGAGCTGGCGACGGCGTCGGGCAATGTCGGCTACATACTGTTCAACGATCACATCGCCACCGCCGAACAGGAGTTGATCGACGCCGTGAATCAACTGAACGCCTCCAATGGCGGCCAGGGGATCGACGACCTCATCCTCGACATCCGTTACAACGGCGGCGGCTATCTGGCAATCGCGAGCGAACTCGCCTACATGATCGCGGGACCGACGCGGACCGCCGGCGAGACCTTCGAGGAGATCCAGTTCAACGACAAGTATCCCAACACCGACCCGATCACCGGCGCCGCACTGACGCCGACGCCGTTCTACTCACAGACGCTCGGATCCCCGTTCAACGGCAACGGCGGCAACGCCGGACAGGCCCTGCCGACGCTGAACCTCTCCCGCGTCTACGTGCTGACCGGTGTGGGCACCTGTTCCGCGAGCGAGTCGATCATCAACGGCCTGCGCGGCATCGGCGTCGACGTGTACCAGATCGGCTCGACGACCTGCGGCAAACCCTACGGCTTCTACCCGACCGACAACTGCGGCACGACCTACTTCACGATCCAGTTCCGCGGCATCAACGCGGCCGGCTTCGGCGATTACACCGACGGCTTCTCACCGGACAACACCGCCAGCCAGGCAGGGACCACCATACCGGGCTGTTCGGTCGCCGACGACTTCTCGAATCAGCTCGGCGACCCCGCCGAAGGCCGTCTTGCCGCCGCTCTCGATTACCGCGCTGGAATGGGATGCCCCTCACCGACCGGAATCGCGCCGCCCGGCACACTTGGCAAGCCGTCCGCAGCGGCGGACGCCGCCGAACCTTTCATACCGAAGTCGCCGTGGCGCACGAATCGTATCCTGAGGCCCGACGGGAAATGACCCGCGCAGCCGCCCTCGGATTGTTCGCCCCGCTGCTGCTCGCGGCCTGCCAGACCGCGGCCACGGCAGACGACAGGCCCGCACGCATCGTCGAGCCGGACGCGGCCAGCCGCGCCGCCCTGCAGCGCGCGGTAAACGATGCCCTTAACACCGACGTCGCTCTCGCCGACGATGCGCTTACCGACTCGAGCCTGCTGATCATCGAACGCAATCCGCCGAAGTCGATGGGCAGCCCGCCGGCACAGGGCCGGATCATGGAGGCGCCGATCCAGTTCCAGCTGGTCACCGACGGCACGCATTGCCTGCTCGTGGACCGGCGCGACGATTCGCGCCGGGTGCTGGAGGACACCCGCTGCGCGGCCGAGTGATTACACCGGGCTAGGACTCTTCGTCGTGATTCAGCGCCCGGCTGACACGCTTGCCGGCTTCGGCAAGACCCTGCCGCACGCGGCCCAGCCACCGCCGCGCCCAGACGAATTCGGCGGACAGGATGACCAGGCCAAGCAGCACGAACGGAATGCCCGGTCCGGGCAGCACCAGCAATGCCGCGCCGAGCAACAGCACCGACGAACCGATGAGCAGGATGGCGACACGGCGACCCTGGGTCAGGGTCACCTGCGCGAGCTTGTCGAGTTCGGCCGCCAGAGGCGAGAGTAGCGCCGCCGAATCGCGGCCCTGCGTGAATATCGAGGCCAGGATGCCAACGAGCAGAATTGCTCCGATCATCGCGATCGAGGCCAGCACAGGGATCTCGTAGACATCGGCCAACAACAATTTCGTCCCGACGAAGGCCAGCAGGAAGACCATGCTCGTCTTCAGATAGCGGAAGTGCTGCATCATCCCGGCCAGCGCAAAATACATCGACCGCAAGCCGAGGATCGCGAACACGTTGGACGTCCAGATCAGGAACGGATCGTCGGTAATCGCGAAGATGGCGGGTATCGAGTCGATCGCGAACAGGACATCGGCCGTCTCCACGAAAATCAACGCCAGCATCAACGGGGTGATCGCCCACCCGCCCTCGTCGCGAAGGAAAAAACGGCCACCCTCCGCCGTACCTCGAACCGGGACGAAACGGCGCACGAGCCGCACGACAAGATTGCCCGACGGCTCGATGTTGTCGTGGCGGATGACGAGCATCCTGGCTGCCGAGAACAGCAACAGCACGCCGAACAGGTAGTTCATCCACGCGAACCGGTGCATCAGCACCGTGCCGCCGCCGATCATCAGTCCGCGCAAGACGATTGCGCCGAACACGCCCCAGATCAGCAGCCGATGCTGATCCCGCAATGGCACGCCGAAGTAGGCGAACACCATCGCAATGACGAAGATGTTGTCGATCGACAGCGACTTCTCGGTCAGGTAGCCGCCGAAGAACTGCATGGCCGCTTCCGCGCCGGTCAACTGTTCCAGCGCCATGCCTGGCCGCGCCAGCCCGCCCTCGGAGTACATGAAGTACACGGCGACGGTGAACGCCATCGCCAGTGAGATCCAGGTCGCCGTCCACGCAAGCGCTTCCGGAATCGCGACGACGTGCGCCCGGCGATGGAACACGCCGAGATCCAGCAGGATCATCGCGACGATGAAAAGGCCGAAGCAGATCCAGACCCAGGCAGGCATGCTTTATTGTAACTCCGGACCCTGCTGCGCTTCGGCTTCGCTCGCGAGCCGGGGCCGGTCGAACGGATACCGTTCGGCGGCGACGCGCGGGTCGGTCAGCGCAGCGGCGAGAAAGGCGCGCAGGCTCTCCTGCGTGATCAGATCGAAACTGAACGTGTAGGGGCCGATGCCCGGGATGTCGTCGCGCCCTTCGAACGGCGCCGTGTCGATGTAGAAACGCAAGGCGCTCGTCAGCGTCGCGTCTTCGCCCGTGTGCATGAGCCGCGGCCGCAGGCCGACGTTGCGCAGGCTCGGCACCTTGACGTCGCCGGCGTCCGCCTTCGCATGCGTGATCGCACCCCGCCCCGGATCGTAGGCCGCGTCCCGCAAGCCGATGTTGAAAAAGCCGTTATCCGTGAACAGCGGCGGCACGTGACAGGCCACGCAATGCAGATCCTGGAAATTCTTCCAGCCGGCCAGCTGCTGTACCGTCATGGCTTTCTCGTCGCCCGCCCGATACAGGTCCCACGGCGCCTGGTCGGCGACCAGCGTGCGCTCGTAGCACGCGATCGCGAAGGCGATCCGGGCCGGCGTGATCCCGCCGCTGCCGAAGGCCGCTTCGAAGAGCGCCGGGTAGCCCGGATGGCGCACCAGCCCCTCGCGGATGTCGGGCGGCAGCGCGGACGCCAGCGCCAGCGGCCGGGCATGCTTCAGCTTGTCGGTCAGCTCGTCCCAGCGCCGGCCGGTCTTCGCCATCTCGGCCGGATTGGAAAGCGAGTCGAGCGCCTGCGCCTCCAGCGCACCGCCGCTGCGAATCAGGATCCGTCCCGTCTGCGGATCGACGAAAGCGGGTCCCGCCCGCCCGTCCCAGAAGACTTCGCTTGCCCACAGGGCGCCGAAATTCGACGGGCTGGCCCTCGCACTCACCTGTACGCCGAAGCCGAACACCGGGTCTTCCACCGGCCGCCCGGCGTCATCCAGCCGGACGATCCCGGGCGAACCGACGACGTCGTCGATCGTGCCGGGCAACGGCCCCGGGTTGACGGCGGCGCGCGGATCGGCGCCACCGCTGGCCGGTCGATGGCAGGTACCGCAGGCGACGGTGTCGTTGCTGGAGAGCTGCTCGTCCCAGAACAGGATCTTGCCGAGCAGGCGTTTGGGTTCGGTGACCGGGTTCTCTTCGGGGACCGGCACCGGCGGCAACGATCCGCGCACGCGCGCCTCGCACGCGCCCAGGATGACGAGCGCGCACACGAGCAACAGCGAACCCGAAACGCGCATGCCTGCCGGCTAGCGCACCGACGCGGACGCCGCTCTCAGGACCAGGTAACCGCCGAGCGCCGACGCGATCGACCCGGCCAGGATACCGAGGCGTTCGTCGAACAACAGGTTGAC
>JBAUVS010000557.1:0-5699 GCA_049583345.1 Woeseiaceae bacterium | reverse complement strand
GCCCATGAACCACAGCAGCGCCGAGAATTTCATGCGCTCGGCGAACGCGCCGATGATCAGGGCGGGCGTGATGATCGCGAACGTGAGCTGGAACATCGAGAACACCGTCTCCGGGATGCTGCCTTGCACGGCATCCGCACCGACGCCTTTGAAGAACGCCTTGCCGAGATCGCCGATAAAACCGTTGACGTCGTTACCGAATGCGAGGCTGTACAGATAGACCACCCACAGCACGGTGACGACACAGGTGATGGCGAAACACTGCATCATCACCGACAGCGCGTTCTTGGCGCGCACCATGCCGGCGTAGAAGAGCGAGAGGCCGGGGATGGTCATGAACAGGACCAGTGCCGTCGACGTGAGCATCCAGGCCGTATCGCCGGAATCGATTGCGTCCTGTGCGGCCGCAATCGCCGGCAAGGCGAGTGCGAGAGCGGCGCCGCCCGTGCCGAAACAAACCTTCTTCAATGCGAGTTTCATTTGTCGTTTTCCTCCAGTAGGTCCGCACTAAAGCGCCGCGTCTCCCGTTTCACCGGTGCGAATGCGCGTCACGTTTTGAAGTTCGGAAACGAAGACCTTTCCGTCGCCGACCGATCCCGTTCTGGCCGCCTCGACGATAGCCTCGGTCGCCAGGTCGAGTGCGTCATCGGCCACGGCGACTTCGATCTTCATCTTGGGGACGAAGGCCACTTCGTATTCGGCGCCACGGTACACTTCCGTGTGTCCCTTCTGACGTCCGAATCCACTGACTTCGGAAACCGTCATTCCCTGTACGCCAGCTTCGCCCAGTGCCAACCGAACGGCATCGAGCCGGCTGGGTTTAATTACCGCCGTGATGAGTTTCATTTTCTCCTCCCGATTGCTGATTTCTTGTTCGATTGCGGGACGAGTTAAAAACTACTTCGGCAATTTTAGCAATGCAACAACCTCCGTCGGTGCGCGAATCGGGCGGGAGTTGCAGCGTTCGTTCGAATTTGGGAAAAGCATTTACGCAATGCAGACTTGCGCGCGAAAGGATGCCAAGAACATGTGTTCGTCAAGCAACGCGTTGGCGCATTCGACGACGCGTAACCGCTGAAAAACTGCGAGTCCAAGTTTGTGCAGACCAAAATTTTTGCACTGTGTTGGTGCAGCACGACGGTTTTCGAAATTGCGCTCCGGGGGCCGCGCGGAATTCGAAAGCGACGGGCTCAGGACCTGTCCGCTGCCTTCTGGAATTGCCGCGGACTCATCCCCGTCCAGCGTTTGAAAGAGCGTGTGAAACTCCCCTGTTCGGAGAAGCCGAGCAGGAACGCGATCTCCGCGAGAGAATGTTCGCCTCCGAGCAAATACGCTTCGGCGAGTTCCCGCCTCGTCTCGTCGAGTACGGATCGATACGTGATGCCTTCGGCACCCAGCTGCCGCTGCAAGGTACTGGCGCTGCGATACAGCCTCGCGGCCACCTCGCCCAGGTCGGAAGATCCCCCGGGCAACATCTGCACGAGCTGCGTCCTCACGTCATACGCAACGGTGTTGCCTTCGAGCGAGGCGAGATAGCGGTCGGCGATCCGGGAGGTCGATTCAACGACCTCGGGAATCGATCCGATAAGAGGCGCTTCGAGATCGGATGAACGGAAATACATTGCGTTGTGCGTATCGCTGAGCTCCACCGTTCCCTCGAAGAGTGGCCGATAGATTTCCGTGGGCGTGCCGTGCGGCGCAAAGATTTCGAGTCGCGTCGGGTACACGGGCTCGCCACGGGCCCGCTCGCATAATTTGACGACGCTGGCAATCCCGGTATCCGCACGGAGCTTGCCGTGATAGTCGGTCGGCTTCGGATAGGACTCTCGCAGGATGTATTGACCGCGCGCCCTGACGAATTCCAGGTCGGTGTCGCCGCTGTTCAGGATCGTCTCGTAACGCACCAGCTTCTGCATCGCTTCCAGCAGGGTTGCGCTTGCCAGCCAGACGTGGCCAATGACGAAGAAATGCTGCGGTTCGCTGCGCAATCCCACCCTGATGCCGAGGGCAGGATCGCCGCAGGCCGCGAGCGCCTTCTCGAACATCGCCGCGATGAGACGATTGGGGTGGCGCTCGCCGGCGGCCGACGGGCCCTTCGGATCGATCCCCAGTTCACGGTAGATGGGCGCCGGATCGATGCCGTACTCTGCTTTGAGCGTATCGCCCACGCGATACACGACCAGGGCCAGCGATGTCGGTTCGAGAAACATCCGGTCCCGATTGAACTCCATGCCCGCGCAGCACACAAGTGAACCGGTCTGATGTGAAATGCCAATAGCCTGATGCGATCTGCCAAGAAGTCCGGACTCTTCCGCCGGTAGTCTCCCCCCCCCGGATTCCGATACGGACAACCCGACGCATGGACGAAAACACAGGCCGCACAGGCGATTCGATCGCCCGCGAAGTGCTCGACGACGCCATTACCGACCACCTCGAAGGCAGATTCGATGCCGACGACGCGATGCGCATGTATCTCGACCGCTGGGCCCGGCAGCGAATCGCGCTGGAGAATCGTGCCAAACTCGACCTGGTGCTCGAAGCGGAAGATCCGGTGGAGCACTGCTTTCAGAACCTGATTCGCGAAATCGATTCGGAGGCCGAGCCCGGAATCTTCCTGGCAACGCCTGCGGGCCTCGCGGCAAGCTTGTGTCGCCTGAGCGGCGAGGAAAGCATGTCCGGCCAGCTGCACCTGACCTTGCCCACGATCGCTCAATTCGTCTTCCCGGACGAATTCGAGCACTCGAAGCATGACCTCGACCTCGTCTGGATCGCCATCAACGCCCGCTACGACCGGGCAAACCTGGACGCCGAAATATCCGAACTCATTTTGATGCACCTGATGGGCACGGAGGAGCATGCGTCCGATATGGCGGATGCGCTGCGGACCGTCTTCTATGCGTTCCACGAGGCACGCATCCGGCGCCGTTTCGAACTCCCGCAGATCATGGACCTGAAGGCGTCGCGTCATCTCACAGCTCGCGTCACTCAACTGACGCGGCGTGCCGGTGACTACGACGCACGTATATCGGCTATCTCCCGCCGTGCCGGCACTTCCTGAGCGCCGGATGCGCCTTCGCACAAGCGTAGGCCGTGGTATTCTTCCCGCACCGTTACGACGAGAGAGGTTTTCTCAGGCCGAGCCGCTGAGGGGGACCAGCGAAGTTCGCGAATAGCAAGTCGATATTACAGCGGGGAAATGCCGATGATTCGTAGACTCCTGTTCCCGGCCGCCGCCGTGGCGGCCGCCGCCCTGGCCTTTGCCGGTTGTTCCCGAACCGAACCAACAGAAAGCTGGCGGGACCCGTCGGTCGGCGTCGAACAGCGGGCCGCCGACCTGGTCGCGCAGATGACGCTGGAAGAGAAAGCCGAACAGGTCGGCCATACCGCGCCTGCGATACCGAGGCTGGGCGTCCCGGAATACAACTGGTGGAACGAGGGGCTGCACGGCGTGGCGCGCGCCGGCGTCGCGACGGTCTTCCCGCAGGCGATCGGCATGGCCTCGTCCTGGGACGTACCGCTGATGCACGACGTCGCGGACGTGATCAGCGACGAATTCCGTGCCAAGTTCCTGACGACGGTGCATCCCGATGGTGGCACCGACTGGTACCGTGGCCTGACCGTCTGGTCACCCAATATCAACATCTTTCGCGATCCGCGCTGGGGACGCGGGCAGGAGACCTACGGCGAGGATCCGTACCTGACCGCGCAGATCGCGATCGCCTTCATTCACGGCCTGCAGGGCGACGACCCGACATTCTTCAAGACGATCGCCACGTCCAAGCACTATGCCGTACACAGCGGGCCGGAATCGACGCGCCACACCGAGGACATCCACCCGTCCGCGCACGACCTCGAGGATACTTACCTTCCGGCGTTCCACGACACGGTGGTCGACGGCGGCGTCGATTCGATCATGTGTGCCTACAACGCGGTCGACGGCATACCGGCCTGCGCCAACGAGATGCTGCTCAAATCACGCTTGCGCGAGGCCTGGGGCTTCAAGGGCTATGTCGTGTCCGATTGCGGCGCCGCAGCCAACATCTTCCGCAAGGATGCGCTGGCCTACACGGACGACCCGGCCCAGGGCGTCGCGCTCGCATTCGAGGCCGGGATGGACGTCATCTGCGGCGACTACCGCAACGACATGAGTACGGAGTCGGAGCACATCGTCGATGCCGTGGAGCGCGGACTGCTGGACGAGACGGTGCTCGATCGGGCTCTGCAGCGGCTGTTCGAGGCCCGCATCCGGCTCGGCCTCTTCGATCCGCACTACCCCTTCCCGGACATCAAGCCCGACGACTTCGATACCGAAGCCCATAACGCCCTCGCGTTGCGCATGGCGCAGAAATCGATGGTGTTGCTGAAGAACGAGGGCGGCCTGTTGCCGCTCCGCAAGGCGCCGGCCACCATTGCGGTCATCGGACCGAACGCCGACAGCCTCGAGGCGCTGCTCGGCAACTACAACGGCATACCTTCGCATCCGGTCACCGTGCTCGACGGCATCCGCGCGCGTTTCGCGGACTCGAAGGTAATCTACGCGCTGGGCACGGGCCTGATCGGCAACGCATCGCCGCAGGTGCCCGACGACGCGTTTTGCGTCGACAGCGACTGCCAGCAAGCCGGGCTGAAGACGGAGGCCTTCGGGGACGCGACGCTGGCCGGCGCGCCCACGAAGACGAACGTCGAATCGAACGTGCACGCGATGTGGGCCGGCTCGGATCGGAATACCGCGACGCGCTGGTCCGGTTTCCTGCGCGCACCGAAGACGGGCACCTATCGGATTCGGCTCGACAGCGAAAACGGGTACCGGATCTGGATCGACGACAAGCTGCTGGTCGACGCCTGGAGCGCGGACGAGAACAGCGAACCCGTCACGAAAACCGTCGATCTGCAGGAAGGAAACCCCTACGCGCTGCGCATCGAAGCGATCCAGGCCGGCCGGCGCGGTTTCCAGCGCCTGCTGTGGGACCCGCCGGGCGATCGCGTGGACGAAGCCGTCGCGGCCGCGGAAAGTGCCGACGTCGTGGTGTTCGTCGCCGGGCTCGACGCCACGATCGAGGGCGAGGAGATGGACGTCGAGGCGCCGGGCTTCTCCGGCGGCGACCGCACCCGCATCGACCTGCCCGCTCCGCAGGAACAGCTGCTCGAGCGCGTGTACGCCACCGGCAAGCCGGTCGTGCTGGTGCTGATGAGCGGCAGCGCGCTCGGGGTCAACTGGGCCGACCAACACATCCCCGCGATCGTCCAGGCCTGGTACCCGGGCGGCCCGGGCGGAACGGCCGTCGCAGGGCTGCTGGCCGGCGACTTCAGCCCGGCAGGCCGCCTGCCGGTGACGTTCTACAAGTCCGTCGATCAGCTGCCCGCTTTCCGCGACTACTCGATGGCCGGCCGCACCTACCGATACTTCCAGGGTGAACCGCTCTACCCGTTCGGTTACGGGCTGAGCTACACACAATTCGAGTATTCCGATCCGCAAGTGCGCCCGGCGACGATCGGTTCCGGAGATACCGCAACGATCTCGGTCGACGTCACGAACAGCGGCGGCATGGACGGTGACGAAGTCGTCGAACTCTACCTGAGCCACCCCGGCGCCGACGGCGCGCCGATCCGCAGCCTGGAGGGGTTCCGGCGCGTCCATCTCGCGAAGGGCGAGACGCAACGCGTCGAATTCGCGCTGTCCGGCCGCCGGCTCAGCGTGG
>JBAUVS010000556.1:0-9337 GCA_049583345.1 Woeseiaceae bacterium | reverse complement strand
GAACACACCCATCTATAACTACCGTCCGCGCCCGGCCAGTAACATGCCGAACGTGATCTTCGGCTTGCTTATCGCCAACGGGCTCGCCTTCGTGCTCGAGCGTTTAAGCATTAATTTCATGATGGGCTACTTCGCGCTGTGGCCATTGAAATCCCATTATTTCGCGCCGTGGCAGGTCGTGACCTACGGCTTCCTGCACGACCCGAACAACTTGATGCATATCTTCTTCAACATGTTCGGGCTGTGGATGTTCGGCCGCGACATCGAGCGCCTGATGGGGCCGAAGCGTTTCCTGACCTATTACCTCACCTGTGTTGTAGGTGCCGCAGTCGTCCAGCTCGTCGTCGCGGCCACGACGGGGGACATCTATCCCACGCTCGGCGCCTCCGGCGGTGTGTTCGGTGTCCTGCTGGCTTTCGGCCTCGCGTTCCCGAACCGGATGGTGATGCTGATATTTCCGCCCATCCCGATGCGCGCCAAGTATTTCGTGCTGTTCTACGGACTGATCGAATTGTTCATGGGTGTCACGGGCGCCGCGTCCGGTGTCGCGCACTTTGCGCATCTCGGCGGCATGCTGTTCGGATTCCTGCTGCTTCGCTACTGGTCGAAGAGGAACCGCCGTGGCTGACCGGGTCGATCGGCGCGAATTTCTCGGTCGGCTCGCGTCCGGCGGCGCGGTACTCACGCTGCCGGGTTTCCTCGCGAGTTGCGGCGTGCAACAGGCGACGTCGATGACCCGGCCCCTGCCTGTAAACCCGGCCCTCGAGTGGTTCGGCATCGACGAAGCCACCTGCGCGCGCGTCATGTCCGAGCTCACCGCCAAAGGCGCGGACATCGCGGATCTCTACTTCCAGCACGCGCGACGCAACACGCTGGCGCTCGAGGACGGAACGCTCGCCGATGCGACGTCCGGTATCGACCAGGGGGTGGGACTGCGTGTCGTGTCGGGCGGCCTGACCGGTTACTCGTTTACCGAGGATTTGACTCCGCCGGCGATGCTGGCGGCGGCACGCACGGCTTCGGCGATTGCGACCGGCACCGCGATCGATGTGCCGAAGTCATATTCCCCGAGTCCGGAGGGCGACCTGTACAGGACGACCGTGCCCTGGTCGGAAGTCGGCGTGGATCGCAAGCTGCCGATCCTGCAGTCCGTGGAGGCGCTGGCAAAGTCCATGGACACGGCGGTGGAGAAAGTCTCGGCATACTGGGTCGACGGCGAGGAGCGCATCACGATTGCGACGCTCGACGGCCGGCTGGTGACGGATCATCGGCCCATGACGCGGCTGACGGTGCTGGTCACTGCGAAAAAAGGCGGACAGGTGCAGACCGGGTTCTCGAACATCTCGGCGCGCGAGGACATCGACTGGTATACGGACGAACGCCTGACGGCGATCGTACGGGAGGCCGTCGACCGTACCATGATCCTGTTCGAGGCTCGCAGGCCCCCCGCGGGCGAGATGCCGGTGATCCTGTCGTCCGGCGCCAGCGGCATCCTGTTGCACGAGGCGATAGGCCACGGCATGGAGGCGGACTTCAATCGCACCGGCCTGAGTGTCTACTCGGACATGATGGGCAAGAAGGTGGCCGAACCGTCGGTCACCATCGTCGACCAGGCGACGATCCCGCACGAGCGCGGGGCGCTGAACTACGACGACGAGGGCGTCGGCACCGGGCGCACGGTGCTGGTTGAGGACGGTATCCTGACCTCGTACCTGCACGACCTGAAGACCGCGATGGAATACGGCACGGCATCCACCGGTTCGGGACGTCGCCAGTCCTACAAGTTCCCGCCGCTGCCACGCATGAGCTGTACCTTCATGGAAGCCGGCCCGCACGAACGAGACGAGATCATTGCGGCCGTCGATCGCGGCATCGTCTGCGAGACGTACACCAACGGCCGGGTCCAGATCGGTGCGGGGGATTACACGTTCAGCGTCAAGAACGCCTGGCTTGTGGAGCGAGGGAAGATCACGGCCCCGATAAAAGACGCGCTGATACGCGGCAACGGGCCGGACACGCTGACGCGCATCACGATGGTCGGCGACGACGCCCGTTTCGATACCGGCGGCTGGACCTGCGGCAAGGACGGTCAGAACGTGCCCGTATCGCAGGGCATCCCGACGGTGCTGGTATCCAGTCTGTCGGTCGGTGTCGAGAGTTCAGCCTGACGCGTCAGGCCGACAGGCCGCCATCCACCGGAATGACCGCGCCGGTGATGTGCGCCGCGGCATCGCTCGCCAGGAAGCGCACCAGCGAGGCGACGTCCTCGGGCGCGGCGATACGGCCGTTCGGGCTGTCGGCCGCGGCCTCGGCGAGGTAGGTGCCGAGATCCGCGCCCGCTTCCTCGGCTTCGCCGGCCAGCATCGGCGTGTCGACATCGCCCGGGCACACGGCATTCACGCGCACGCCCTGGTGGGCATAGTCGAGTGCCATCGCCCGGGTCAGCAGGATCAGGCCACCCTTGCTGACGCAATATGCCGTGGCCCGCGGCCCGGCACGCAGGCCCCAGAAGGATGCCAGGTTGACGATGTTGCCCCGTGTCTTCAGGAGCTGGGGCAGGGCCGCCCGCGACAGGTAGAACGGCACGTCGAGGTTGATGAGCATCGTGTCGCGCCAGGCTTCGTCATCGGTATCGGCGGCATCGCCCCGGATCAGGACTCCGGCCGAATTGACGAGGCAATCGATGGCGCCGAATTCCTCCACCGTGTCGGCCACGAGTTCGTCGCAATCGGCGGACTCCTCGAGCTCGCCCGCCCAGGTTGAGATGTTCTCGGAGACGTCGGCGACTTCCTCGAGCCGGCCTTCGTCGCGCCCGGCCGCCATCACGGACCAGCCCGCCTCGGCGAAATCGATCGCGACGGCCGCACCTATTCCCGAGCTCGCGCCGGTGACCAATGCGACGTTCATTTTCCGGGCCTCGCCTGGATCTTCATGTGAATCAGTTTAGCGCACCGCCGGGCCGACCGGCCTGCATTTTCCGGCAGCGCCGCGGCCAGGCCCGGTCGGCCAGACCGTATGGAGAAAAATGAGCTACGGTGCAAGGCGAATGTCTATATAATGCGCCACTTTTTCCATCGGGCCGGCCATGTTTCCCTCCGACCACATTCGCAACATCGCGATCATCGCGCACGTCGATCACGGCAAGACCACGCTGGTCGACCGATTGCTGCAGCAGTCCGGCACATTCGGTGAACGGGCGGTGGTGCCGGAACGGGCGATGGACTCGAATGACCTGGAGCGCGAGCGCGGCATCACGATCCTGTCCAAGAACACGGCGATACGCTGGAACGACTGGCGCATCAATATCGTGGATACGCCGGGACACGCCGACTTCGGCGGCGAGGTCGAACGGGTGCTGTCCATGGTCGACGGCGTGCTCCTGCTCGTCGACGCGGTGGACGGCCCGATGCCGCAGACGCGTTTCGTCACCCAGAAAGCCTTCTCACGCGGGTTCACGCCGTTGGTCGTGATCAACAAGATCGATCGCGACGGCGCACGCCCCGACTGGGTCCTCAATCAGACCTTCGAATTGTTCGATCGTCTCGGCGCCAGCGAACGCCAGCTCGATTTCCCGGTGGTATACGCCTCGGCATTGCTCGGGTATGCGGGCACGGAGCCGGGTGTTCGCGGCGGCGACGTGCTGCCGTTGCTGGACGCCATCGTCGAACACGTGCCGGCACCGGACGTGGATCAGGCCGGACCGCTACAGCTGCAGGTCTCCAGCCTCGATTACAACCCGTATGTCGGCGTGCTCGGGATCGGCCGCATCAGCCGCGGCATCGTTCGCGCGAACTCGCGCGTCAGCATCGTCGGGCGCGACGGCGCCGTGCGCAATGCACAGCTCATGCAACTGTATGGTTTCAGCGGGCTCGATCGCATCGATATCGACGAGGCGGCGGCGGGCGATATCGTCGTGTTCAGCGGTATCGACGACCTGCAGATTTCCGACACGGTGTGCGACCGCGACGCTGTCGAGGCGTTGCCGGCGCTGCAGGTCGATCAGCCGACGATCAGCATGATGTTCCTGGTCAACAAGTCGCCGTTCGCCGGCCGCGAGGGCAAATTCCTGACCAGCCGGCAGATACAGGCGAGGCTGGACCAGGAGCTCAAGCACAACGTCGCCTTGCGGGTAGAGGAGACCGGCGATCCGGACAAATTCCGGGTCTCCGGGCGCGGCGAACTGCACCTGTCCGTGTTGATCGAGACGATGCGGCGCGAAGGCTACGAACTCGCCGTGTCGCGCCCGACGGTCATCGAACGTGAGATCGACGGCGTCGTGCAGGAACCCTGGGAGCTCCTGACCGTCGATTTCGAGGAACGCTTCCAGGGTGCGGTGATGACTCGCCTGGCCGAGCGCAAGGGCGAGCTGCTGAACATGACGCCCGACGGCCGGGGCCGGATGCGCCTCGACTACCGTATCCCGGCCCGCGGACTCATCGGCTTCCGGACCCAGTATCTGACCGTGACGGCCGGGACGGGTCTGCTGTATTCCGTGTTCGACAGCTACGGCCCGCGAGTCGCCGGCGAGATCGGGCAGCGTAACAACGGCGTTTTGGTGTCGAATGTGGATGGCAAGGCGGTGGCATATGCGTTGTTCAATCTGCAGGAGCGCGGGTCCCTGATGATCGGACACGGTGTCCATGTCTACGAAGGCATGATCATCGGCATCCATTCCCGCGGCAACGACCTGTCCGTCAATCCGACCAAAGGCAAGCAGCTGACGAACATTCGCGCGGCCGGTTCCGACGAGAATATCCAGCTCACGCCGCCGTTGAAATTCTCGCTCGAGCAGGCGCTGGAGTTCATCGACGACGACGAGCTTGTCGAGATCACGCCGCTCAGCATCCGGCTGCGCAAGAAGTGGCTCAGTGAAGGCGAACGGCGCCGGGATGCCCGTTCGCGTGACAAAGCGACCGCGATCTAGAATACTGGTCCCATGTACAAGGGTGAGCGCCTAAACAGCATCAGTCACCTCGTCGGAGCGTCGTTCGCACTGGTAGGCGGCGCGGTACTCATCACGAGCGCGACGATCGACGGTGAAGTGACCCGGCTCGTGAGCTACAGCATTTATGCCGTTACGCTGTTGCTACTCTATGTTGCCTCTACGCTTTATCACAGTGTGCCGGGGCGCGCGAAACAGGTGCTGCGTATCTTCGATCATCAGGCCATCTACCTGCTGATCGCGGGCACTTACACGCCATTCATTCTCACCATGCCGCAGGCGGACCGGCCGACCTGGATGCTGGGTACGATCTGGGGTCTGGCCGCCTTCGGGGTCGCCCTCGACGCATGGCCCAGGCGTGGAATTCGCCGAGTGCTGCCCGTGATCCTGTATCTCGTGATGGGCTGGCTCTGCGTATTCGCACCGCAATCGTTTCTGGCCTCGGTGCCGCCGGACAGTCTTGCCTGGTTGATCGCGGGCGGTGTCTTCTACACCGCCGGCGTGCTGTTCTATGCGCTCGATACCTGGTATCCGTGGTGCCACGGGATCTGGCACCTGTTCGTGATCGCCGGCAGCGCCTGCCACTATTTTTCCATCCTGCTGCTGTAGCGGAGGGCGTGCGGACGGCGTGGGTCGGCGGGACAGGATCTGGCGCTCAGGGCAGGCGACGGGCGACGAGAAGCCATCGATGAATGAACCCGTACTGGAATCGCTGGGATGGCGACCGTTCTTCGCAACGCAATTGAGTGATGCCGGGACGCTGCGACCCGCGCGTGTCCTAGCCGTCCACCGGGGCCGGATCGAAGTGGTCGGAGGTGGTTTCGAGGCCGCTGTCGCACTGACCGGCAACAGCGCCCGGCTGGGTGTCACGGTCGGTGACTGGGTATTGCTCGATCCTGACGGTCCGGCGCTGCGGGAGCTTCTGCATCGTTTCAGTCTCTTTCGTCGCCGCGCCGCAGGAAGCTCGGGCGAGCTGCAGCTGATTGCCGCAAACGTCGACACGCTGTTCATCGTGACGTCGGCCGACCGCGATTTCAACGTCGCGCGGCTGGAGCGGTACCTGGCGATCGCGCACGACGCCGGGGTCTATCCCGTCGTCGTCATCACGAAGGCTGACACGGTCGAATCGATCGACGACTTCAGGAGCGAGGCGGCGAAGCTGTCACCCGGCCTGCTCGTCGAGACGATGGATGCGCGCGACCCGGAGCAGGTCGCCGTGCTGAAGCCGTGGTGTGAGACAGGGCAAACCGTCGCACTGCTGGGATCATCGGGTGTCGGGAAGTCGACGCTCGTAAACTTGCTGAGCGGCGCGGGCCAGGCCACGCGCGAAGTGCGCGGGAAGGATCAGCGCGGGCGGCATACCACGACGCGCAGGTCCATGCACCGGCTCCGGCACGGCGGCTGGCTGATCGACACGCCGGGGATGCGGGAGCTTCAGCTCGTCGACGTGGCGGACGCACTCGAAGACGTGTTCAGCGACATCGTCGAGCTGGCGACACGATGCCGGTTCACGGATTGCGGGCACGCCGGTGAGCCGGGTTGCGCCGTACAATCTGCCCTCGACAGCGGCCGGCTCGATGCGGATCGCCTGCGCCGGTATCACAAGCTGCAGGCGGAAGAACGTCGCAACAGCGCGTCCCTCGCCGAACGCCGCGCGCGTGATCGTTCGACGGGAAAGTTCTACAAGTCCGTGCTGGCGGCGAAGAAACACCAGCGGGACGGCGACCGGGACTAGCTCAACGAAATGTCGCTGCTGCCCGGCAGATGGCTCGCGAAGTCACGGCCCATGAGCAGGGCGGGCGTCGTGCTGCCGGCTTCGGCGTCGTGACGCATGAGATGTTCGACGATCGCCACGGGCGCAAGCTGCGTGACGGTATAGCCGTTCGCGGTCGTCATGCGAGCCGTGACCGTGTGGCCCGACCGGTCGGCGACCTCGCCCCAGACGTGTACCGATTGCTGCTGGCGCTGTTCGGTACTCGGCCCCTTGACCTTCCTGTCGATCTCACGCTTGATCCGGCGCTGCAGCCACGCCTGCCGCAGCAGCGGACGGGCGAGCCACGCGAAACGCAGCTTGCGGATCGTCGCGTCGCTCGCCGGCCAGTACACCGTGATGTTTTCGATGCCGGTCGTAAAGTAGGCCGTCGACACGTCGCCCCAGGACACGCACATGGAACGTCGTACGCCACGGCCGAAATCGATCTCGCGGATCTCGAGCGGAATCTCGACGACGCGGCCGTCGCGGCGCCCCATCGTGCCGTGACCCAGGCTCTCGATGACGGTCTTCGCGGTGCCGGGGCTCATGTGCATGCTGCCATGGAAGCCGAGTGCCAGCGTGAGCGCGGCCGGCATCGCGTCCGCGAGCGCTTTCGCGATGCAGTCGGTCGGCACGACGTCGAAGCCGACGCCGGGGCAGACAACGATGCCGGCCGCACGGGCCGCGGCATTGACCCGCGGCGAGTGCGCGTGCTCGAAAACCGCGATCTCGCCGGTGATGTCGAAGTAGTGGGCCTTGCCGGCGATGCAGCCGCCGAGCATCGGGGCGCTGGTCGCGGAGAACGGTCCGGCGCAATGGACGACGGCGTCGATGTCGAGGAGATTGTGGGCGATGCGATGCGTGTCGCGGAGGTCGAAGACGCGGTATTCGAGACCGAATTCTTCGGCGACAGCGCGCGTCTTCTCCGGGTCCCGACCGGCGAGTACGGGCGTCAGGCCCCGCTGTTTCGCCCGTTCGGCGACGAGCCGGCCGCTGTAGCCGTAAGCACCGTAGATCATCCAGGACTGTATGGGCATGGCAAAGCTAATCGCTAATTGGTCCGGCAAGATTCCTGGCAGATTGTACCCCGATGGCCGCTGCGGTTAGCAGCCAGTGGGCTAAGATGCGCCTTTGGCGCTGTTACCGAATCGGATCAGCCGGTCGCAACTGCCTCGAAATTGGCTCGCGGAAACCAGCACTCGTCGGAGACTGGATGGATCAGCGCTACATCGTGATCTTTGATGGCGTATGCAACTTCTGCAACGGTGCCGTCAATTTTATTATCAAGAGGGACCCAACTGGAAGATTTGCGTTCACACCGATGCAAAGCGCGGCCGGACAAAACCTGATCGAGAAATACAGCGCCGAAATGGCGGGCGTCGATACATTCCTGCTTGTGAAGAATGGGCATTGCTACCAACGAACGGATGCCGCGTTCGAAATCACAAGAGATCTGACCGGTTTCTGGCACCTGTTTCGAATCTTGAAGGTCCTGCCAGGCCCGTTTCGTGACTATTTTTATCGGCTGATTGCCCGAAATCGATACAAGTTATTCGGGAAGCGCGAGACTTGTATGGTGCCCACCGCAAGTGTGCGCGAGCGCTTCCTTGAATGACTCGATATGGCCGTGGCGTTTCCGCGGAAACGTATTCTTCGAACTGGTCAATAATCCGCCACGTGGCGGATTTCCTGGAATCTACTTTAGGTTTCGCCAACAGGAACCTCCAGCGGGATCGCGGCCGGCGGTATACTTCGAAAAGCAGCCGGTGAGCGAGTGAGCCCTGGAGAGACTGCTTGTGACCCAAGGCAGTCGCTCCACTTTACACCGTGTTAAGCACTGAAAATTGGAATACCTGAGGGCCCTTGAAATCGATGAACTGGAAAGATATTGCTGAAGCCATTGGGTTGGTCGCCATCGTGGCCTCTCTCGTATTTGTCGGACTGCAGCTGCGGCAGGCGCAAGACATCGGATTGGCCGAGGGCTACTCAATGGCCATCACGACGTGGAATGACGTGGCCAGCGAAATCAATGAGCATGTGGAAATTTGGCGGCGGGGCACCGCGGGAGAGAATTTGGATGAAGATGAGGCGACGATATTTGCCAGTCTGCTGACACAGGTCAATCATGCCGCCATTCTCGGGTTCCTTCACAGTCAGCAAGTCGCGGGCATCGATCAAGCGAAAATTTTTGCGCAAGATTTCGCGGGATTTCTGTATCGAAACCCGGGTGCCCGCAGAATCTGGGTAATGCAAGAGAAGAACTTCGCAACATACCGCAAGATTCTGGACAGCGACTATCAGACTCACATTTGGACCCAAACCGTCAACGAATATCTAGCTGAACTGGATCGACAAGCACCACCAATCGAGGAGGGAATTTTCGTCGATTGGTAAGTTCGTGCGTCTGCTTCTGGCCGCTTACAGCCGCTCCCCGACGAGGTAAAGCGAACGGCCGCTTTCAGCAAGTACAGACGCCCAGTTCCCCCGTTTCCACGGATATTTATTTTTCGAACTGGTCAATAATCCGCCACGTGGCGGATTTCCTAGAATCTACTTTAAGTTTCGCGAGCGAGAACCTCCCGCGGGATCGCGGCCGGTCGGTATTCTTCGGTAGTAGCCGGTGGGGGAAAGAGCCCTAGGGA
>JBAUVS010000555.1:0-1616 GCA_049583345.1 Woeseiaceae bacterium | reverse complement strand
CCGCGACGCGCGGCATGAGGTCCTTCCCGAACGTCGTGGACGGACCGAATACGTGGCTGTAGCCGTCGGCGATCGCGGCGACCTGCGGTGCCAGCACGGCGGCGAGCGGACGGGCGTTCTCCGGCCGTTCGACGGTGAGCACGCGATGCACCGACGCGAGTGCCGCCGCCTCGGCCGCCGGCCCGGATGCCGACTCCGCGAACACGGCAACGTCGATCTCGGCGTCGGCGATCTCCGCGGCACAGGCGATCGTCTTGGCCGTCGTCGGATTCAGGACCGCGCCGTCATGGTCGGCGATGATCAGTACCTTTGCCATCACAGCAGCCCCTTGTCTTGCAGGAGTGTCACCAGCGCCGGCACGTCGTCCACGCGGACGCCCTTGTGCCGCTCCGGAGGCGCTTCGAAGGACTTCTCGGTCACGGTCGGTTCGGGAGTCACGCCGAGGTCGGCCAGCGCCATTTCTTCCAGCGGCTTCTTCTTGGCCTTCATGATCTCGGGCAGTTTCACGTAGCGCGGTTCGTTCAATCTCAGATCGGCGGTGACCACCGCCGGCAGGTCGACCTCGATGACCTGGAGGCCGACATCGACTTCGCGCGTGACGCGCGCGGTGTTGCCTTCGAAGCTGATCTCGGACACGAAAGTCGCCTGCGGCCGGTCCCACAGCGCGGCCAGCATCTGCCCGGTCTGATTGTTGTCGTCGTCGATGGCCTGCTTGCCCACGACGACGAGATCCGGATTCTCGCGGTTCACGAGTTCGAGCAACGCTCGTGCGCAGGTCAGTGAATCCGCCTTTTCCCCGGTCTTCACCAGGATGGCGCGGTCGGCACCCATCGCGAGGCCGGTGCGCAGTTGCTGCTGTGCTTCGGCCGGACCGATCGAGACCACGATGACCTCCTGCGCTTCGCCGCGTTCGCGGATCCGCAGGGCCTCCTCGAGCGCGATCTCGTCGAACGGATTGATGCTCATCTTGACGCCCGCGGTGTCCACTCCGCTGCCGTCGTTCCTGACTCGTACGCGGACGTTGTAATCGACGACGCGTTTCAATCCGACGAGGATTTTTTGCACGGGATATCCCTTAGATTTGGCAATCGGGTGTTGCGGTGAATTCGTGGACGGGCCGTGCCCGCGGCCGGTATTGTCCATGACACGCTCAGGGTGTACAAGGCCCGGACGGGCCGAATCCGCCGGACGAGGGTGTGAACTACGACGAATTGCTGATCAACGCGGACGAACTTCGGGCGCGGCTCGACGACCCCGGTCTGCGCATCGTGGACTGCCGGTTTCGGCTGCTCGATCCGCAGGCAGGCCGGCGCGAGTATCTCGAGGGCCACGTCCCCGGCGCCGTCTATGCGGACCTGGACCGGGATCTCGCCGGCCCCGTCCGCGAGGATTCGGGCCGGCATCCACTGCCGGATCCCGAAGCGTTCGCAGCGACGCTCGGGCGTCTCGGCATCGACCGCGAGACGGC
Source organism: Woeseiaceae bacterium (assembly GCA_049583345.1). Lineage (GTDB taxonomy): Bacteria > Pseudomonadota > Gammaproteobacteria > Steroidobacterales > Woeseiaceae > UBA1847. The sequence goes on along the minus strand of JBAUVS010000555.1, from coordinate 148 downwards.
TGTGGTCGCCTACGACGACGATACCGGAGCCGTGGCATCACGCGCCTGGTGGATGCTGCGCTGGCTGGGCCACGACGACGTCCGGCTCCTCGACGGCGGCATCGCGGCGTGGCGGCACGAGGGCCTGCCGCTGGAGGCCGGCGAGAAT
>JBAUVS010000554.1:0-4985 GCA_049583345.1 Woeseiaceae bacterium | reverse complement strand
CCGGGAGCGCGTCCGCCCGCCCCTCACGGACCCACAGCGCGGCCAGCGTCGCGTCGTCGCTGCCGTCCAACGCCTCGATGAGCGCCCGGCCCATGCGGCCGGCGCCGGCGATGCCGATTCGGAGTGGATCGATGACCGGGGTCCCCGTAAGCCTTGCAGAAGCTGCAGATTAAGTCAGCCGCCGCACAGACGCCAGACGGCGCCGCAACCCGCGTTCAGGGACTGATACGCTCGAAGAAGCGCTTGACCGTGTCCAGCCAGCCGCCGGCGCGCGGGTTGTGCTTCTCGCCGCCCGCGGTGAGCGAGGCATCGAAACGCTGCAGCAGCTCTTTTTGCTCGGACGTCAGGTTGACGGGCGTCTCCACCGCGACCCTGGCGAACAGATCGCCCTTGCGCGGGTCGCGAACCGTGTGGACGCCCTTGCCGCGCAGGCGGAACACCTTGCCGGACTGGGTGCCGGCGGGGATCTTGAGCGACACGTGACCGTTGAGCGTCGGTAACTCGACTTCGCCGCCGAGCGTCGCCGCGGCGATGCTGATCGGCACTTCGCAGGCGAGGTCGGCGCCTTCCCGCGTGAACAGCTTGTGCGGCTTGACCCGGATCTCGACGTACAGGTCGCCGGCCGGACCGCCGTTGCGACCGGCCTCGCCCTCGCCGGAAAGCCGGATCCGGTCGCCGTCGTCGACGCCGGGCGGCACCTTTACCGACAGGGTGCGCGTCTTGTGCACGCGGCCACGGCCGTGGCAATCGACGCAGGGGTCGCCGATCGTGGTGCCCGCGCCCTTGCAGGCCGGGCAGGTCTGCTGGATCGAGAAGAAGCCCTGCTGCATGCGCACCTGGCCCATGCCCCCGCAGGTCGTGCACTTGACGGGTTCGGTGCCTTGCTTCGCCCCGCTGCCGCCGCAGGTACTGCAGGCGACCTGCGTCGGCACGTCGATCGTGACGGTTTCTCCGGTGACGGCCGTCTCGAGGTCGAGCCCGAGTTCGTAGCGCAGGTCGGCGCCGCGGAAAACCTGGCTGCGGCGCTGGCGCCCGCCGCCGCCGAAGATGTCGCCGAAGACGTCCCCGAAAATGTCGCCGAAGCCGCCGGCCCCGAAGCCGGCTCCCGGTCCCGCCCCCATGCCGCCGTGCACCGCGTCGTGGCCGAAGCGATCGTAAGTCGCGCGCTTGTCGGTGTCGCGCAGGACCTCGTAGGCTTCCTTGGCTTCCTTGAACTTGGTCTCGGTGCCGGAATCTTCCTTGTTGCGGTCCGGGTGGTACTTCATGGCGAGGCGGCGATACGCCTTCTTGATCTCGTCGGCGGACGCCGTCCGCGAGACCCCGAGCACTTCGTAATAGTCGCGTTTCGCCATGATCGATTTATAGCCCCATCGTCATTGCCGGGTGCGCGGCGGCGAAGCAACCCGCACCGGATTGCTTCGCCGCGCTCGCAATGACCCGCCGAATCTAGTTCGACTTCGATTTCTTGTCGTCGTCGACTTCCTCGAATTCCGCATCGACGACGTCGTCACCCTTGGCATCCGTACCGGCCGCGCCACCATCCCCGCCCGGCTGCTGCGCCTGTTCGGCATACAGCTTCTGGGCCAGCGAGCCGGAGGCCTCCGCCAGCGCCGCGGTCTTGGTCTGGATCGCGTGCAGGTCGTCCTTGTCCAGCGCGGACTTCAGGTCGGAGACGGCGTTCTCGATCTTCATCCGTTCCTCGCTGCTGGCCTTGTCGCCGAGTTCCTTCAATGTCTTCTCGGAGGCGTGGATCAGGCCGTCGGCCTGGTTGCGCGCGTCGACCAGTTCGCGGAACTTGCGGTCGTCCTCCGCGTGGCTCTCGGCATCGGCCACCATCTTCTCGATCTCGTCGTCGGACAGTCCGCTCGATGCCTTGATGACGATGTTCTGGCTCTTGCCGGTGGCCTTGTCCTTCGCCGAGACGTTCAGGATGCCGTTGGCATCGATGTCGAACGCCACTTCGATCTGCGGCATGCCGCGCGGCGCCGGCGGGATGTCGGCCAGGTCGAAACGGCCCAGCGACTTGTTGTCGACCGAGCGTTCGCGCTCGCCCTGCAGCACGTGGATCGTCACGGCCGTCTGATTGTCGTCGGCGGTCGAGAATACCTGCTGCGCATTGGCGGGGATCGTCGTGTTCTTGTCGATCAGCTTGGTCATGACGCCGCCCAGCGTCTCGATGCCGAGCGACAGCGGCGTCACGTCGAGCAACAGCACGTCCTTGACATGGCCGGCGAGCACGCCGCCCTGGATCGCCGCGCCAAGCGCCACGGCTTCGTCCGGGTTCACGTCCTTGCGCGGTTCCTTGCCGAAGAAGTTCTTCACGGCCTCCTGGACCTTGGGCATGCGCGTCTGGCCGCCGACCAGGATCACGTCCTTGATCTCGTTCACCTTGAGGCCCGCGTCGTTCAGCGCGATCTTGCAGGGACCGATCGTCTTCTCGATCAGGTCGTCGACGAGCGATTCCAGCTTCGCCCGCGTCAGCTTGATGTTGAGGTGCTTCGGACCGGACTGGTCGGCCGTGATGTACGGCAGATTCACGTCGGTCTGCTGCTGCGAGGACAACTCGATCTTGGCTTTCTCCGCGGCCTCCTTCAGGCGCTGCATCGCGAGCGGGTCCTTGCGGATATCGACGCCGCTCTCGTGCTCGAACTCCGAGGTCAGGTACTGGATGACCCGCATGTCGAAGTCCTCGCCGCCGAGGAACGTGTCGCCGTTCGTCGCCAGCACTTCGAACTGGTGTTCGCCGTCCACTTCGGCGATCTCGATGATCGACACGTCGAACGTGCCGCCGCCGAGGTCGAAGACCGCGATCTTCTGATCGCCGCGCTTCTTGTCCATGCCGTAGGCGAGCGCCGCCGCCGTCGGCTCGTTGATGATCCGCTTCACTTCCAGTCCCGCAATCTTGCCGGCGTCCTTGGTCGCCTGCCGCTGCGAGTCGTTGAAGTACGCGGGCACCGTCACGACGGCCTCGGTGACGGGCTCGCCGAGGTAATCTTCGGCCGTCTTCTTCATCTTCATGAGCACGCGCGCGGAGATCTCCGGCGGGGCCATCTTCTTGCCGCCGGCGTCCACCCACGCGTCGCCGTTGTCGGCCTTCACGATCTTGTACGGCACCATGTCGATATCGCGCTGCACGACGTCGTCTTCGAAGCGGCGCCCGATCAGGCGCTTGATCGCGAACAGCGTGTTGGTCGGGTTTGTCACGGCCTGGCGCTTCGCCGACTGCCCGACGAGCACCTGCTCGTCCTTGGTGAACGCGACGATCGACGGCGTGGTGCGGTCACCCTCACTGTTCTCGATGACCTTGGGGGTGCTGCCTTCCATTACCGCGACGCAGGAATTCGTGGTACCCAGGTCGATACCGATTACTTTTCCCATGTTCCTAGCTCCGAAATTCTATGTGGTGTGCAAGTCTGTCTGTTAGGTGGGGCCTGCCGCCCCCGTTTCAAGCCGCAGCGGGCTTAAACGCGCTACTTCCCGCCCTGCCCGGGGTCAGGTTCCGAGGCGACGATGACGCGCGCCGGCCTGAGCAGGCGGCCGTTCAGCGCGTAGCCCTTCTGGACGACGGTCAGCACGGAACCGGGCTCGACCTCCGCCGAGGGCTGCATGGTCATCGCTTCGTGGAGTTCCGGGTTAAACGGTTCGCCCGCCGGGTCCACCTCGGTAATGCCGAAGCGTTCGAGGATCGTCGTCAGCAGTTTCAGAGTGGCCTCGTGGCCGGCCACGAGCGCGTCTGCATCGGCGATTCCGGTGGAGCCGAGCCCGATCTCCAGGCTGTCCTTGACGGCGAGCAGTTCCCGCCCGAAGGACTCCAGCGCGTATTTGCGCGCCTGCTCGACGTCGCGCGCCGCCCGTTTGCGGACGTTTTCGGTCTCCGCGGCGGCCCGCAGATAGAGGTCCCAGTTCTCGTCCGCCTTGCGCTGGAGCTCGGCGATCTGCGTGGCCGGGTCGGCCGGAGTCGCCGCGTCCGGGGCGTTCTGTTTGGTGTTCTCAGCCTGTTCCGGCTCGACTTCGGGTCGTTTCGGCTGTCCGTTCATCGTCATCTGCTCTCCATGGCGATGGTCCTTCGGGTGAACTGGGAGTGTGGGGTCCCCGGCGAGAATATCAAGCACCCGGCCGGAATTAGCCACCGGTTCCGGGCATTGATTGAGCGCCACTTGCAGGAGCGCTGCTCGCCAGCGCGACCGCTCGCCGCGTACCAGAACCAGCCACTCGAGCGGCTGGGTTGAAGCGCGCACCGACCGCTCCAATGCCTGCATCCTCCCATTCTTTGAGGATTGCCACCGACCCGAAGGCGTCATTGCGAGCGAAGCGAAGCAATCCAGCAATTTCATTACTTCACGGCCTGGATTGCTTCGTCGCTGCGCTCCTCGCAATGACGGGAATTGCCGATCTGCTCTGCTCGCGATGACGCTGCAAGAGCGGCCGCTTTCCGGGGAACAGGCGTTCATTTCGGGAGTTTCCGCCGAAACATATTTTCCGGGTTGGGCAAAATCTGGCAATGGGTACCCGTCAATACGCCGATCGAAATTCGTGAATGACGGGCCATTTTAGGGCGTTTCGAGCCTCTTCAAAGAACAGGGCGAACGACTTCCCTCTCCGAGCAAACAGACGCCGGGTTTCGGAGAATTCATTGAAACTCAAGGCCCTGGTCGCGCTGGCAAGCAGCGCTCCTACAACGGGCACCTACTGGTTGAGTGCGGATTTCAGCAGGCGGGCCGTGATATCGACGATCGGCACGACGCGGTCGTAGGCCATGCGCGTCGGGCCGATGACGCCGAGTACGCCGATGGTGTCGTCGTCGAGCCGGTATGGCGCCGTGACGACGCTGCAGTCGTCGAGGATGTGGAAGCCGGATTCCTCGCCGATGAATACCTGGACGCCGTTCGCATGGATGCTCCGGTCCAGCAGGTCGAGGATGAGGCGCTTGCGCGAGAACGCGTCGAACAGGCGCCGCAGCTTGTCGATGTCGGAGAGTTCGGCGA
>JBAUVS010000553.1:0-5581 GCA_049583345.1 Woeseiaceae bacterium | reverse complement strand
GGGTTTGACGGGAGTAAAGCGCAGCGCAGCGAGCCATCCCGGCAAACCCTTGCCGGTGCACAACGCCGTGTGACTCACATCCAGTAGACGAAGACGTACAGCGCGATCCAGACGACGTCGACGAAGTGCCAGTACCAGGCCACGGCTTCGAATGCGAAGTGCTTGTCGGGCGTGAAGTGACCCTTGACGACGCGCAGCCAGATGATCGTCAGCATGATTGCGCCGATTGTGACGTGCATGCCGTGGAAGCCCGTCAGCATGAAGAAGGTCGAGCCGTAGATGCCGGTCGTCAGCTTCAGGTTCATGTACTCGTAGGCGTGGATGTACTCGTGAGCCTGCAGGTAGACGAACGTGAAGCCGAGCAGGAAGGTCGCGGCCAGGAACACGGTGAGGGTGCCGCGTTTCCCCGCAATGAGGGAATGATGTGCGATCGTCACGGTGACGGAGCTCGTGAGCAGGATCGCCGTGTTGATCAGCGGCAGGCCGAAAGGCTCCATGGCTTCGAAACTGCCGCCGACATCGCCGGGGCCGTTGGTCGGCCAGGTGCTCTCGTAGTTCGGCCACAGCAGCAGGTTCGTGAAGAAATTGTTGCTGGCGCCGCCGAGCCAGGGCACCGACATGTTGCGGGCATAAAACAGGGCGCCGAAGAACGCGGCGAAGAACATCACTTCAGAGAAGATGAACCAGAACATGCCCATCCGGAACGACTTGTCCACCTGTTCGTTGTAGAGCCCGCCCTGGCTTTCGCTGATGACGGTGCCGAACCAGCCGATCATCATGGTCGCGATGATCGCGACACCGACCAGCATGATGTCGAAGCCGACGTCCGCGCCGTTGAGCCAGTTGGAAACACCGACCATCAGGCACAACAGGCCTACCGATCCGACGATGGGCCAGTGGCTTCCATGCGGAACGTAGTAGTTATTGTTTGCGTGCGTCATAGGGGATCTCGGTGTCAAACAGGGTATACGACAGAGTGATCGTGTCGACGTAATCGGGAAGATCCGGGTCGACGATGAACTCTACGGGCATCGAACGCTTCTCGTTCGCGGCGAAAGGCTGGGTCGTGAAACAGAAGCATTCGATCTTCTTGAACGCGTCGACGGCCTCGGTGGGCACGATACTGGCGATCGCCTGGCTGACCTTGCCGGAATCCGAGAGATTCTGCTCGGTAAACGTCGCGAAATAGAGCTTACCCGGATGGACCTCCATGCTGTCGACGTCCGGCGTGAGCGTCCACCGTCCGTAGTCGTTGACGGTCGTGATGAACTCGACGCGGATCGTGCGCGAAAGGTCCGGCGCCTCGACGGCGGCGGCGGCGGCGGTATTCCCCCTGCTGTCGAAGCCCGTCAGGTCGCAGAATACGTTGTACAACGGGGGCAGGACCAGGAAGCCGAATGCGAACATGGCGGAAACGAAGACGAGCAGTTTCACCGTCAGCGCCGCATTGGATTCCTTCTTTTCAGGATGCCCGTTCTGCATGATTCAGGACCGGAGGACGCCGAGAAGGATGAAACCGAGATAGAAAAAGAGCGCGACGCCCACGAGGACGAGCGTCGTCCGCCGTATCCCGCTCCGGGTTTCGTCTCGCCTGTCGGTCACTGGAAGGTATGCTCCTCGGACAGCCGCGGCGGCGTCTCGAAGGTGTGATAAGGCGCCGGGGAAGGCACCGTCCACTCGAGTCCCTTCGGGTGTTCCCAGACCTCGGCCGTCGCCGGCGCGCCCTTCTTCGCCGTCAGCACCACGTACAGGAACACGAGCTGCGAAAGCCCGAAGCCGATGGCACCGATACTGGCGATCGCGTTGAAATCCGCGAACTGCGTCGAATAGTCGGGGATGCGCCGCGGCATGCCGGCGAGGCCGAGGAAGTGCATCGGGAAGAAGGTCAGGTTGACGAAGATCGTCGACAGCCAGAAATGAAGCTTGCCCGCCGACTCGTTGTACATGTGGCCGGTCCACTTCGGCAGCCAGTAGTACACGGCCGCGAAGATAGCGAAGACCGACCCCGGCACGAGCACGTAGTGGAAATGCGCCACCACGAAGTAGGTATCGTGGTACTGGACGTCCGCCGGCACGATCGCGAGCATCAGGCCCGAGAATCCGCCGATCGTAAACAGGAACACGAAGGCGATCGAAAACAGCATCGGCGTCTCGAACGTCATCGAGCCGCGCCACATGGTCGCCACCCAGTTGAAGATCTTCACGCCTGTCGGCACGGCGATCAGCATCGTCGCGAACATGAAGAACAGCTCGCCGGACAGCGGCATGCCGACCACGAACATGTGGTGCGCCCAAACGATGAACGAGAGGAACGCGATACAGGATGCCGCGTATACCATCGAATCGTGGCCGAACAGCGGTTTGCGCGAGAAGGTCGGGATGATCTCGGAGACGACGCCGAACGCCGGCAGGATCATGATGTACACCTCGGGGTGCCCGAAGAACCAGAAGATGTGCTGGTACATCACCGGGTCGCCGCCGCCGGCGGACAGGAAGAAACTCGTGCCGAAGAACTGATCGGTCAGCAGCATCGTGACCGCCCCGGCGAGCACCGGCATGACGGCGAGCAACAGGTAGGCCGTGATCAGCCAGGTCCACACGAACATCGGCATCCGCAGGAGCCACATCTGCGGCGTACGCAGGTTCAGGATCGTCACGATGATGTTGATCGCGCCCATGATGGAAGAGATCCCCATCAGGTGGATGGAGAAGACCATGAACGGGAAGGCATCGCCGGTCTGCAGGACCAGCGGTGGATACATGGTCCACCCCGCGGCCGGCGCGCCGCCGGGCATCAGCAGGGTCGACAGCAGCATGCCGAACGCGACCGGCAGGATCCAGAACGACCAATTGTTCATGCGCGGCAGCGCCATGTCCGGCGCACCGATCATCAGCGGGATCATCCAGTTAGCGAGCCCGACGAACGCGGGCATCACGACGCCGAATACCATGATGAGCGCGTGCATCGTCGTCATCTGGTTGAAGAATTCCGGACGGACGAACTGGAGGCCGGGCTGGAACAGCTCGCTGCGGATGACCAGCGCCATGGTTCCGCCGATAAAAAACATGATGAGGCTGAACACGAGGTACATCGTGCCGATGTCCTTGTGATTGGTCGTGAACAGCCAGCGAGCGATGCCCCTGGCGGGGCCGTGGTGTTCGTGGATCTCGTGTGCATCCGCTACGGCGGTCGTCATACTCTTTGTCTCCATCGGCGCGCCGCTGCCGGCGCGCGTCCTGTCACTGCGCTGCCGCGGCCCGTGCCGTCTCCGCCTTCTGGTCTGCGAGCCAGGCATCGAATTGCTCGGGCTCGAGTACCTTCACGACGATCGGCATGTAGGCATGGCCCCGGCCGCAGAGTTCGGCGCACTGCCCGCGGAAGGTGCCGGTCTCCGCCGCGCGGAACCAGACTTCGTTGATGCGTCCGGGTATCGCGTCCTTCTTGATCGCAAGCTGCGGTACCCACCAGGAATGGATGACGTCGTTCGACGTGATCAGAACGCGAATCTTGCGGTCTTTCGGCACCACCAGGGGGTGATCGACGTCGAGCAGGTAGTGGTCGACGCTGAACGGATCGATGCCCGAGCCTTTCATGCGGGCCTGTGCGCTCGCGGGCGCGAGGCTCGAATAGAAGCCGACGCCCTCGTCCTGGTACTGGTAATGCCAGCGCCACTGATAACCGGTAACGACGATCGACAGTTGCGGATCGCGCGCATCGTCGAGCCTGATCAGCGTCTCGGCGGCCGGTACCGCCATGAACAGCAGGATGACGCAGGGGATCGCGGTCCACAGGATCTCGGCCGCGATACTGTGCGTAAACGTCGCAGCCGTCGCGCCTCTCGATTTGCGGTGCCGGATCAGCGAAATGATCATGATGCCGAACACGACGATTCCGATGGCGACGCAGACCCAGAAGACCATCATGTGCAGATCGTAGGTCTCCTTGCTCAGCTTCGTGATGCCCTCGGGCATGTTGAATACCCAGTCAGCCGAAGCCGTACTTGCCCAGACCAGGCCGAGCAAGCTCAGTAGTGATTTTCGTGCCATTGCGTCTATCCGGAGGTCCCAGCAGGACCACTCCGCTCTCGGGTCGTCAGGTGGTAGGTGCAGATGCCGCGGGTCCGGCCCGCCGGCAAAAAAGCTTGCGCAGTGTACTGAATGCAGACCGGGCTTGCAATCCTGAGTCGTATCGCATTTTCCGAAATAATCCTGTGCCAACAAAGGCTTATGCGCGCATCGCTGCGGCATTCCGGAGTCGGGGCGCGGCACCCACGAGCTCAGGTCCGACGCTTGCCGATCCGGTTCGCGTCGACCCGCACTTCGCCGGGCGCCGCCCGCTGTCCCGGACCCCAACAGTGGCCGTAGACGAGTTCGAGTTCGAAAACGAGCAGGCCTTCGCGCCGCGAGGACTCCAGGCATGCAAGCATTTCCCGGAACCGCGACGGCGCGACGAGGGAGCGCGCACGCTGTTGCAGGCTGTTCCGAGCACCGCTGGCGGTGAGGTCACGCAGCAGCTGGCGCGGCGCATCGTAGCTCACCGACAGGCGGTCCACGTCCAGGACCGGGTCGCGGAGTCCCGCGCGAACCGCGGCGTCGCCGACGTCATGCATGTCCGGGAAGCGCAACACGTGTGCGCCGGCGTCGACCAGGCGCCAGGCGCTGCGCAACTCGTCGAGGCTGTCCGGTCCCAGCGTCGCGAAGGCGAACAGACCTTGTGCGCGCAGGACGCGTGCCACTTCGCCGAAGACCGCGGCGGTATCCGGCGCCCACGGCAGCATGAGATTCGAGAATACGACGTCCACGCTATGGTCGGCGAAGGGCAAGGCCGCTGCATCGGCCTGTACCAGCGAGTGTCGCGCGAACCACGGCCGTCTGCGGCGCGCACGGGCGAGCATGGTGTGCGAGATGTCGACCGACACGACATGCGCACGGCGGAAGCGTCGCGCCAGGGCCCGCGTCGCGGCGCCGGTCGCGCAACCGAGATCGACCACCGTATTCGCCGTGACGACGACCGGTTCGAGGCGCGCCAGCAATCCCTCCCGGGTCACCGAGTGCACGAAATCTGCGTCGTCAAACGTCGCCGCCGCGCGCTCGAAACGGCGCCGCACGTCCCTGGGTTTCGGCGTCGGGATTTCGTCGCTGGTGGTCATCGCGGGGGTCCGGGAGAGGTCGGACTAAGTTAACACGCTTTGTGTGCGTAACCGGCCGATTGGATGGCTGATCCTGCGCGGCCGGGATGTCAGTCTGCGGTGATGTGGTGGCGTACGTTCATGGCTAGCGTCGGCACGGCGGTCCGCCGTTTCGACGAAGCCGTGATGCCGACCAGCTGTGTCTTCTGCGGCGTCGATTCGGCAACATCGATCTGTCCACCGTGCCGGGCTGACTTGCCGTGGGTGGGGCAAGGCTGCGGCCGGTGCGCACGCCCGCTCGCCGCCGCATTGCCGGTCGGCGTCCATTGCGGCGAGTGCCAGCAACGTCCGCCGCCGTATTCGGCAGCTTGCGCGCCGCTGCATTACGCGTTTCCGGTCGACGCGGCGATCAAGCAGCTCAAGTTTCGGCGCCGGCTCGAATACGGTCCCGC
>JBAUVS010000552.1:0-11253 GCA_049583345.1 Woeseiaceae bacterium | reverse complement strand
TCGGCTCGCCGTCGAACACGCGGCCGATCCATTTCCAGTGCGTAAGATCCTGCGACGAGTAGATCGTGATGCCGGGACCCGTGCTGAATACGTAACAGGTGCCGGCATCGCAGGCCATCGAGGGATCGTGGACTTCGACCTGCTCCGCACGGGCGGCTGCCATGCAACACACCGCCAGCAGACAGCCAAACATCGGGATTTGAAACCGCATTCTCATCGTGTGTCCTCGTCGGCCGTCGACTTCGTCGATTGCAGATTCTCGGGCGTGTTGAACGGCCAGTAGATCGTGTACCGGGATCGGTGCAGGCGGAAGAACGGGACCAGGTCCGTCGCCGGGAAGGCCTTCGAATGCCCGGCATCGCTGAACCGGAACCGCAACTCGCCGGCTCCGACCCGACGGACATGACGCGCGAAGTCCGGGCTCGCGGCGACGAACACGGGGACCTTCTCCAGCGGGCACATCGGTCCGTCCGGCACGTGGCCCATCCGGCTATCGTCTGCGTAGAAGTCGAGCTGCTCGCCATCCAGCGGCGCGTCACGTGCGGCCAGTACAATGGGTCCGTACAGGATCGCGTAGTACGCCGAACCGTCCGGCAGGGATTCCGCGTGTACCCCCATCGGCAATTCGAGACGCACCGTGTCGCCCTTCTTCCAGTCCCGCTCCAGTTCGATGTAACTGCCTGGCGCGACGGCCACGGCCTGCTGCTTGCCGTTGATCGTGAGCACGGGGTGCTTGGCGACGGCCCACGCAGGATAGCGCAGGCGTAAGCGCAGCCGGGCTTCGCTCTCGAACACGAGCGAGGTCTCCGACGTGTCCGGGAAGCCGTTGTCCTGGCGCAGGACAAGGCCCTGCTCTGGCCAGGCCAGGCGCGACGGGATGAACAGGTTCACGAGGAGCGCATCGCCGTCCCTGGCATAGATGAACGCGCCGTATTTGACGTGATTCTCTATGCCGGAACCGACACAGCACCACATGCTCTTGTCGACCTGCGAGTAGACCCGGTAATGCTCCGGGCGCATCGGCGTGAAATAGACCAGGCCGCCAGTCGCCGGATCCTGCGAAGACAGGACGTGGTTGTACAGTGCCCGCTCGTAGAACCGGACGTACCTGAGTTCGGGATCCTCGCCGTACAGCCGGCGAGTCAGCTTGAGCATGTTGTAGGTGTTGCAGGTCTCGGGACCCTGCACGTCGGCAATCATCGTCGAGAAGTCGTGCTTGTCGTTGAAGTGCTCTTGCACGCTGTTGCCGCCGATGGCGACGCTGCGTTCGTCGACGACGTCTTCCCAGAAGAACTCGGCCGCCCGGTGCCAGCCGTCCTCGCCGCCGAGCTCTGCGATGCGCTCGAAGCCGATGACCTTGGGGATCTGTGTATTCGCGTGCAAGCCGTCGAGCTCGTCATCGCCCGCGAGCAGCGGATCCAGCAACTTGCGATCGGAGAACCGTCGCGCCAGCTTGAAGTAGCGCGGATCGCCGGTGATCGCGTAGACGTCTGCGAGCACCTCGTTCATGCCGCCCTGCTCCGCGCGCAGCATGGTCTGCATCTGGTCGTCGCTCAGGCCCGACGTGAGCCGGTCCGCCCAGTCCGCGAACGCCACCAGCATATCGCGTGCGCGCGTGCTGCCGGTATACAGCCAGGCGTCGCGCAGGCCGGCAAACATCTTGTGCAGGTTGTACCAGGGCACCCACGCGTCGTCGAGGCTGAACGGTTCGGCGCGGATATCGCCGGCGGCGATTTGCTTCCAGAGTTTCGCACTGTCCGGCACGCCGCCGAGATAGCCGTTGCCGTTCGCCTTCTGCGCCCGTTCGAGTTCGTCGAGCATGTAATTCAGCCGGTCGTGCACGTCCTCGCGCCCCGTGGCCGCGAAGGCCAGGCTGAGCGCCGACAGCGTGTGGCCCGCGATGTGGCCGTCCAGGCCCGTGGACTCCCAGTTCGGGTAGTTTTCCGCGCGCGGCGGCAGCCCCGCCTGCTTCAGGTAGGGCGCCAGCAGGCGGTCCGGATCCAGCGCCAGCATGTAGTCGATGTCACGGTCCTGGGCCTCCCGGAAAGGGCTGTCCAGCAGCCGTACGTCACGCAGCGGGAAGTACTCGACGGCCGCCGCGGCACCGGCCGCTGCCCATACCGCCAACAGTGCGGCGGCAACGCCTGCAATCTTCGTGGCATGGCGTCTGATCTTCATCGGCTCATTCGGAAAGCGCGGCATTGCCGAACACCGGCATGCCATTTCTATCCCATCGGAGGGGTTTGACAAACGTATGCCGGTCCGGATTCCACAGCGGGTCGCCCTCGATCTCGGTGTAGGTGCGAGCATGGTAGACCAGCATGTCCGTCTTGCCGTCCTCGGCCACGGTGAAGCTGTTGTGGCCGGGACCGTAGATGCTGTATTCGGGGCTGCTGGTCAGCACCGGTGTCGTCGACTTGGTCCAGCTCGCGGGATCCGAGAGGTCCGAATCGGCCTGGGCCCATAACAGGCCCATCGCGTAGTTCTCGTCCGTCGCACTGGCCGAATACGTCATGAACAGGCGGTCGCCGTGCCTGACCACGGCCGGACCCTCGTTGACCCAAAAACCGCGCGTCTCCCAGTCGTATTCGGGGATCGACAGCCGCGCAGGCGACGCGGCGAGGGTGACCGGGTCCTGCATCGGCGCGATGTAGAGATTGGAATTGCCGCGGATGCGCTCCTCCTTCTGCGCCCACACGTAATAGAGAATACCGTAGTGCGTGAAGGTCGTCGCATCCAGGCAGAACGTGTCCCTGCCCGTCTCGATCTGTCCTTCGAAGGTCCAGGGCCCTTCGAGGGGATTGTCTGCCTGCGAGGAGATGGCGTACATGCGGTGCTGGAACAGGTTGTCCCTGATCTCGCGCGATGGTGCCGCGGCGAAATACACGTACCAGGCCCCTTCATTGAAGTGAAGCTCCGGCGCCCAGACGAGATCGCTATACGGACCCGTGTCGGGTTTCCTCCACACCATTACCGTATCGGCTGCGGCCAGCCCGGCGATAGTCTTCGCGCGCCGCAATTCGATCCCGTCATAGGCGGGCACGGAGGCCGTGAAATAATAGTAGCCGTCGCCGTGCTTGTGAATATAGGGGTCGGCGCGTTGCCGGATCAGAGGAACCAGTATGGTCATGTCGTGTTCCCCTACGCGTTAGTCACGCTTGCGGCGCTTCGGAAAGAAACTCCGGGGCCTCGTCCGCGATCAGGCCGCGCTCCTTCATGTCGTTGTAGTAGCTGTCGGTGATTCGGTACTTGAACATGAGCAGGCCCATGATCAGGTGGAACGCCCCGGAGATGACGGACAGCATCAATGCGATGCCCGTCAGCGTAAACGGTGTCTGCGTAGCGCCCGCCTGGTAGTCGAAGGCCGTCAGTAGGATTCCGACCAGGAAGCCGGCGACGCCCATGCCGGCCTTCTGGAAAAACGAGATACCGCCGAACGCCAGTCCGGAGACGCGTTTGCCGGTCTTTGCCTGACCGTAATCGACGGCCTCGGCGATCGCCGACCAGAACACCGGCGCGTGCAGATCGACGACGAAGGACAGCAGGAAATAGAGCACGAAAGCCGGCACGACGTCGCCCGGGCCGACGAACACGTACATCATGACACTGAGGATCGCGACCAGGATCTGCGACCAGCGGAACAGCTGCACTTTGCAGTAGCGCTTGGTGATCCAGGTCGACGCCACCATCGCGAGGATCGCCGCGGTGACGCCCGTCGTCATGAACGACGCCTGCATCTTCGCGCCGCCGCCGAGATAGTAGGTCGCGTAATACACCGCCACCGAGTTGCGGATCACGTAACCGACCGTGCCGGTGAAACAGACGGCGGCGAGGATCAGCCACTGGTCATTGCGGAACAACAGGGCGAATTGCTCGCGCAGCGGTTTGCGGTCGATCTGGTGCTCGACCCGCTCGGTCGTGGTGAAAAAACAGAACAGGAACAGCAATGTGCCCAGTGCGGCCATGGCACCCATCGCCCACTGATACCCAAACGCAAGGTTCCCTCCGCCCCAGCGCTTGGCCAGGATGGGCACCAGGCTGGTCACCATGAACGCCGCGATCTTCGCGAAGAACAGCCGGTAGCCGTTGGCCGACAGGCGCTCCTGCGGATCCGAGGTCAGCACGCCGATCAGCGAGATATACGGGATGGTCACCGACGTGAACATCAGCGTGACCAGGATGTAGGTGCCGTACGCCCAGATCAGCTTTGCGTTGTAGTCCCAGTCCGGCGTGCTGAACATCAGGAACACGGACACGCCGAACGGCACGGACAGGTACAGGAAATACGGTCGGAACCGTCCCCAGCGCTCGGACTTCACGCGGTCCGTGATCAGGCCCATCAGCGGGTCGGTGATGGCGTCGATCAGCCGCGCCGCCAGGAACAGCAGCCCCATGTCCGTGGGCTTGAGCCCGTAAATGTCGGTATAGAAGAAGGAGACGATCAGGAACATCGACGAGATCACGACGTTGACCGCCATGTCGCCCGCGCCGAAGCCGATTTTCTCGAGGACCGTGAGCCGGGGTGTGTGCATTAAGGTGGGAACTCCGTGTGCATGCCGTCCGTGGCAGTTCTTGTACTAAGCCATGGCCAGGTGCAATACCGTGTAGGACGCCGCCGGCAGTTTGAGCGTCATGCTGTTGCTCGCGCGCGGCGCATCCAGCGGCTTCGGAACGACGGTGTGCGGTTTCTCGAACGTATTGACGGCCTTGAGGTCGCTGCCCGCCAACGTCTCGCAGGCCAGCACCCGCTTCGGCACCGGATCGGCCCACTCGAGTACCAGCTCGCGTTCGCCCTCTAGGTCGCGGTTCAGCACGAAGACAGCAGCCTCGCCTTTCGCCGCATCGAGCGTGACGGCCGTATCCACGTACGGCACCTCGTCGTCGCGGGCGAAATCGGCGCGCAATCCGGCGGCATGGATCGGGTAGGTCTCGGATTCCAGCAGCGGATCGAGCACGCGCCCGCGCGCGTACTTGAGCGCCCATGCGTACGGATAATAGATGGTCTGTCGCAACACGGCCTCGTCGTTCGTGACGAGCGGCGCGATGACGTTGACCAGCTGCGCCAGGCAAGCGACGTGTACCCGGTCGGAGCGGCGCAGCAACGTGTTGAGGAAACCGCCCACCAGCAGCGCGTCTTCCAGGTTGTACTGTTCCTCGAGCAGGTGCGGCGCGAACTGGCGCTGACCGTCGGCAAAGAGTCCGCCCCGGGCACGGTACCAGACATTCCATTCGTCGAACGATAACCACAGGCGCTTGGGTGACTTGAGAGTGCCCTGCACGTAATCGCAGACGGCCTCGATCTCCTGTATCTGGCGTTCCATGTCGAGATTCATCGCGAGATAGCGCGTGCTGTCGTTGCCGGTCAGTTGCTCGGTGTTGCCGTAGTAGTTGTGCAGCGAGATGCCGTCCACCTGGTCGTAACATTCCTCGAGGACCTCGCGATCCCAGACGAGATAGGTCGGCAAGATCGTGTTGCTGGAGCCGCAGGCGATGAGGTTCAGGCTGCGGTCGATCTTGCGGATCTGCCGCGCGGTATCCCGGGCCTTGCGGCCGTATTCGTGCGCCTGCATGTGACCCATCTGCCAGGGGCCGTCCATCTCGTTGCCCAGGCACCAGTAGCGGACATCGTGCGGTTTCTCGTAGCCGTGCGAGCGGCGCAGCTCGCTCCACTTCGTGCCCTTGTCGACGTTGCAGTATTCGACGTATGCGACCGCCATCTCGGGTGTCCCGGTGCCTAGGTTGAATCCCAGCAGCGGTTCGGAACCCACCAGGCGGCACCAGTCCATGAACTCGTTCGTGCCGAACTGGTTCGGCTCCAGCGAGTTCCAGGCCCGATCCAGCACGGTCGGGCGCTGGTCCTTCGGACCGACGCCGTCCAGCCAGTGGTAACCGGAGACGAAGTTACCTCCCGGGTAGCGGATGACGGGCACGCCGAGTTCCCGCACCTCGCGCATGACGTCCGTCCGGAAACCGTGCGCGTCGGCCAGCGGCGAATCCGGCTGGTAGACGCCCGTGTAGATCGCACGACCGAGGTGTTCCAGGAAGGATCCGAGCACGTGCCGGTCCAGGTCCGCCCGATAGCGGGATCGATTGATGACGGCACGCGCCGGGCCGCGGCCCTTTGCGAAACCGAGGCCGGGTAACCAGGAGTTTGCCAGCAGCGCCGCTCCGGCCGTGCCCAGCGTCCTCAGGAACTCGCGTCTGTCCGAACCGTTCGACATGTCGCTCCCCCTCTTTCGTCTTGATCCGTCATTTATACGATAAATTTCCGTTCCCGGGCAGACAAGCCGCCCGGCCCGAAGAGCGGTATGCCGCGCACTCGACGGGGGAATCATCGGGCCCGCGGACGCCGCACGTCAGGATCCTAGGGTCCGGACTCCTCCGCGTAACGCTGCGCGACGTCGTCTGCCGTCATCGCTTCGTCGTAGAACTTCACCTCGTCGATGCTGCCGACGAAGGCCGGATCCCAGTTGTTCACGCCGAGCCAGAAGCCGCGGTTGAATACTCCGGAAAATACATCCGGATAGTTGGCACCGCTGAACATCAGCACGCCGTTCAGGTACACGCTGATGTTGCCGCCGTCGTTGACTGCCACGAACTGCGACCATTGATTGGCCGGGATCCGCGTATTCGTCCTCGCGTCATACCAGGCCGTGCCGGACCACAGGAACGTGTCGTTGAAATCGTTCGTGCCGCCGGGAACGACGCTGATCCAGCTGTTGCAGTTCCCGGGCCCGACACAGTTCGGTCCGCCGAACAGCGCGGTCGTGTACGGCGTGAAGCTGGAGGGCTTCAGCCACAGCGAGATGCTGTAGGTCGCGTCATGGACGATGTCGTTGTCCAGGAACACGCCCGTCGACCCGTTCAGGGCGAGGGCTTTGCCGACTGCGCCGTTGTCGTCGAACGCGATCGTCCCGCCCGCGGCCGTAATCAGGTTCCCGGTCGCCGTGCCCGATGCGAAGTTGCCCGTGCTATCGTCGAGGTTGTCCTCGAAACTGTATACGGCAACCGGATCCGGCGGCGCCAGGTTACTGACCGTCGCGGGGAACTGCTTCATCATGCTTTGCCCGTCCAGCGTGATCGTCGCCGTGAGGGTGACGTCGGCCGCCGGCGAGTTCTTGTCGGGCCGTGTTACGACGCCGGTATCGGCTTGTACCGTGATCGCGGGATCCGATGACGCCCAGTCGATCGCCGCGGCGAACGGTCCGGTGCGCGGCAGGTGGATGTCTTCCTTGACCGCCGACAGGTCGCCGAGTTCCAGCAGATCGACCGCGATCTGCAGCAACTGGTCCGACGGCAGATTGTCGATGTCCAGCGCCTTCATCTCGTCCGCCTCGAGCGCCGCGTCGTAAATCTTCAGGTCGTCGATCATGCCGTTGAACGGCGTATCCCAGTAGTTCACGCCGAGGGCGAAGTGGCCAAGCGCGTCGCTGAAGAAGTCCGTCAGATTACCGCTCGAGAAATATTGCTGACCATTGATGAAAACCTTCACCAGTCCCCGTTTGACCGAGAAGCCGACGTGCGTCCAGGTGGATGTCGGCAGGGTCTGGCCGGTCAGGCCGTCGAACCAGGCCTCACCGCCCGTAACCCGGTGGCTCCAGAGCATCGTATCCAGATTCCAGCCCAGCGGCACCAGCGAGATCCAGTCGTCGGCGAAGATGTCCGGCGCCGTACCGAACTCGTTGACCGCGCCGAAAAACGCGGTCGTATATTGCGTGATCGCCGTCGGGTTGATCCAGAACGACACGGAATACTCGTAGTTGCTGATCAGGCCATCGGGCAGCCGGACGCCGGCGGTACCGTCGAGATTCACGGCCTGGCCGTCGTGGCCCGCCGCATAGGTAACGGTGCCCTGACCCGTCTTCCATATCCGGTCGCCCGTCGCCTGCCCGGCCCCGAAATTACCGAGGCTTTCGGTCAGGTCGTTCTCGAAGTTGTATTCCGCGACCCGGTTGAACGTCGAGCGCTGCGGCACGAGCACGTCCCAGGTCGCCGTCGTCGTCTGCCCGTTCAGCGTGATCGTCGCGGTGATCGTGACGGTCTGATCGCCCTCGCCCACGTTGGGCCGGATGACGGTGCCGTCGCTCTTGATGACGTTGCCGTTCGACGTCGACCAGGAAATCGTCGCGCCGCGCGTGCCCGTCGTCGGGAAATCGAGAGCGTCGCCGCTGAATGTATCGGGGAAGGTGATCGCGTCCGCAATGTCCTGCATCACGGTGGCATCCGATTCGGCTTCCATCTGGCTCAGCCAGACGGTCACGCCCTCACCCGAGATCGCGGTGATGGTCGGCGTCAGGCGGTCCGCCATCTCGTCCCACTGCCACTGGATGACGCCGTCGTAGACCGTGCCGTCTAGCGTGAGCTTGATGTCCGTGCCGGCATCCAGCGACATCTGGTAACTGCCGCTGACCGAACCGCTGACCGTGCGGTCCGCGTTGAGATTGACGTAGGTATTCCGCTTCGCCTCGCGGTTGATGTCCTTGCCGAGATTGATGAAGCGGTAGGTGCCCACGGCGTCGTCGCGGCCCACCGAATTGGCGCCGGTCATCGGCGCATAGCGGTGCGGCGAGACGACCAGCCAGCCGTTTTCGTTCATGAACATCTCGTGCACGCGGATCGCGTGCTGCTCGCCCCGGTTCGGGAAGCGCGTGTGGAATACCAGCAGGTACTTGCCCGAATCCGGGTCGTAGTACGCCGATTCGCCGCCGGGCGAGAGATAGCCGCGGTCCGGCGTCACATCGCCGACGTCCGCGGCGAAATCGAAGCCGCCGATCAGTTTCACGCCGTAAGGCTCGATCTGGTCCCAGCCGCCCTGGGCATCCACCATGTCCTGGCCCTCGGCGTCCAGGTACGGACCGTTCGGTTTGCGCGAGCGGGCGACGCGGATGTTGTAGCCATCGTTGGCAGCGAATCCGCCGAAGGACATGAACAGGTAGTAATAGTCGCTGTCCGGGCTGTACAGCACGAAGGTGCCTTCGATCGCGCTATGATTGCCGCCGGCGATGTGCGCGCCGTAGCCCTGTCCCGGCATCGGCTTGCCGGTCGTGTTGTCCAGCTGCAGGACGAAGATACCGCCGGAATAGGAGCCGTAGGTCATCCACAGATTGCCGCCCTTGTCGTAGAACACGGCGGGATCGATGACGTTCGGGTCGACCGCCGGATCGAAAGTCGTCACGCCGTCCACCGGGTAGTTCCCGGCCAGCTCGGCGTCCGTCTGGCCTGACCAGAGGAATTCGCCAAGACTCGAGTACGGACCTTCGATGTCGTCCGAGACCGCGACGCCCAGGTACGAGCGGGGGAAGGTACACGCGCCGGCGGCGTCCGCCGGGTTCGCACAGTGGTCGTAGTAGAAGTACCAGCGCCCGTCACCCAGCTTGATAATGTCGCCCGCCCAGGATCCCACCCAGCCGCCGACGTAGGCGATACCGCCCGCCGCTTCGCTGGCATACGTATCGAAGAGCGCGCTTGCCGGGTCGGAGTTCAGGCCGGGGGCGGCCGGGATATCGGTGCCGAGAGACGTCCAGGTAACCAGGTCATCCGAATGCGCCATCGCCAGATGGGAACCGATGGCGTAGAAGGAATCGTCCTCGGCGCGTACCACCGAGGGGTCATGCACCGGTACATCGTTGTAAACTATCGGTCCGTTGACCGTCGGCATCGCGGAAACGAGCGGCGGCGGTTGAATTTCCGTGGTATCGATAGACTTGTTGGAACCGCCGGAGCATGCGCATACCAGCACGCCGCTGCACAGTGTGAGAGCGATGAATCTGACGTTCATTGCCTTCCCCCCAAGTTGTAGCTTATTTTGCCGTTATACAGAAAAAATAATACAATATTATTAATGGACTGAAAAGCCCGCGCTCGGGGCGCGGCGCAGACGCGGCCGCCGACGGGACTCACAAGCGATGGATCTGATCGAACGCAAAGCCAACCTGTCCCACCGGGTCACCCAGGAACTCGGGCGGGCGATCGTCTGTGGCGACTACGGTCCCGCCGACAACTTTCCGACCGAGGCCGAGCTGTGCCTCAAGTTCGGCGTCAGCCGAACCGCCGTGCGCGAAGCCGTGAAGATGCTCTCTGCCAAGGGGCTGGTCGCGAGCAAACCTCGCCAGGGCATCCGCGTGATGCCGGAGGAGGACTGGAACATCCTCGATCCGGACCTGCTGAAATGGTCGCTGGAGGTCAAACCCACCCGCGCCGTGCTGAAGGAATTCTTCCAGATGCGGGTCGCCATCGAGCCGGAGGCCGCGGCTCTGGCGGCGCAGTTCGCCAGGCCGGAGCATAAACGGTCCATCGCCGAAGCCCTCGAGAACATGCGCACGGCACCGGCGAATTCGGTCGAGTCGCGGGACGCCGACGTCGAATTCCACGTCGCCCTCCTGTACGCGACGGAGAATCGCTTCTACATCCGGATGCGCGACTTCATCCGCACGGCGCTGAACGTCAGTATCGGCTTCACCACGCCGGACGCCAGCCTGTACGACAATACCGTCGAGGCTCATGCGAAAATCCTGCGGGCGATCGAGGACGGCGATGCCGGGCAAGCCAGCCGCGACACACGCAAACTGATCGACGGCGCTCTTTACTATATCGAGCACGGCATCGACGGCAAGTCCTGATCCCGCCCCTGCGCAAGCGGGCGGCGCGGGTGTTACTCTTCGGGTACGCATTTGTGAATCGGGGGACCCACCACCGTGGCACGCATCATCGCTGGACTGGCCGCATCGCACACGCCGACCATCGGCTTCGCCAAGGACACGAAGACCCGGGACGATCCGGCCTGGGCCGACGTGTTCCGCGTCTTCGAGCCCCTGACCCGGTGGCTGGAAGAAAAGCAGCCCGACGTTTTGTTCTTCATCTACAACGACCACGTCACGTCGTTTTTCGTCGACCATTACTCGCCGTTCGTGCTCGGCGTCGACGACCGATACCTTACGGCCGATGAGGGCGGCGGGCCCCGCGACTATCCGCCGGTCCGTGGCCATCCGGAACTCGCCCGCCACATCGGCAAGTCGCTCTTCGCTGACGAGTTCGATATCTCGTTCTTTCAGAACCGGCCGATCGATCACGGGCTGTTCTCGCCGCTGTCGATGATGACCGACAGAGGCAGGATCTGGAGCGGCGCGGTGATCCCTCTGCAGGTGGGCGTGCTGCAATTCCCGATCCCGACGGCGCGGCGCTGCTACCGCCTCGGAAAAGCTCTGCGCAAGGCCATCGAGAGCTACCCGGAAGACCTGTCCGTCGCGATCGTCG
>JBAUVS010000551.1:0-1573 GCA_049583345.1 Woeseiaceae bacterium | reverse complement strand
GGATGTGTAACGGCTGCGGTTCATGGTTTGGCCGTAGCAGTGCCAATACGCTCATGGCAAATTGGGGGTAAATCTGGTGGGCGATAGCTAGCTCCATCAATGGCACGATATATTCGCCCTCCTGTGCCAACCGCCCAGGAACCGCCTGCGGAGCATAGTCATTCATTAGAGCACGGATCACATCGAGCGCCTCGTTGTGCAGGCCAACGTTTAAGTAGCAATAGGCCAGTGTCACCCGCAGATCAAGCAGATAAAGACTGTAAAAGCTGCGCTCATCACGTTGCCTATGAACATAGTGTAGTAATTGTGGTTCAACCTGTTCAAATGTCCCATCACCTAGCGCACATAGTGATTCAATACAGATGCGATAGGCACTGCCCAGATTCGAGCTTTCGAGTTCGGACATTGGGGGCATATGATTGAGGATATAACGTGCTTCGACTTTATCATCTTTGAGCCACGCCCACCGGGCACGTATCAGTGCAACGTTCATGTGTGATTGTGGCTGGTCTCGATAGGGCTGTGTCATGGTTTCGATTGTCGCATCATCATTGAGCAGGCTGGCCAGCACCAACTGAATCGTCTTGACAATATTCTGGTGCATCACATTAATGCCACCCAGGTGCTTCCAGATGGATAGGCAGGTTTCCAACTCAGTTTCAGCCTGAGTTATGTCACCCTGCCACAGGGCAATGGTAGCGAGTATCGAATGTGTGGAGGCAGCAAATATATGGACGTCCTGGCCCAGCATCCTGAGCACATGCTGCAACCGTGATCTGAGCTGGGACAAATTATCAAAGACGATGCAGATTGGCGCCGCTATCTGGAAACCTACAAACCCGGCTTTCTGAGGTGCGGCCATCAAATAGTCCAGGCTATTGCAAAAATGCTGCGCGGATTCTGATCGTCGGCCAAAATACAGATACGCCCATGCCAGGAACAGTTCGCGCTCTACTCGCTGGGCATCATTTGTCATGTAGGCATCCATGCGCCGAACATAATCCAACTGCTTCTCAAAATTGTCTTCTTCAAAATCACAGGCTGATTGCATTAGAACCGACTCAAAGCAGCCTTCGCTCTCGGATTCCTTTTGGAACTGTCCTTCTGCCTGCTCAAACAGACGCGTCGCCATCTCAAAATCGCCGCGATGGTAAGCCAGCACCCCCTGCAAATAAATCAACCATCCCGCTTGATCCAGCACAGCCTCCGGTAGCCGCGACAGCCAATCCTGCACAATCGAGCGATTGCTATGTTCAATCAAACGCCGACCATATCGGCTGATAAGCCCAACTGCTGGCTCCCACGCTTCCGCCGCCAAATAATGGTGGATTTTGCGGTAGGGCATGGAATGGGCATCTGCCGCCCGACGATGCAACGTCTTCAACAGCGTCGGCTGGTCATGCTTGAGAAACGTCTGTAAAAAATCCTGGAACAGCGCATGGTAGCGGTAGGTTCCATCGCCTACAGAAACCAGAAACAGGTTATGACGATGCAATTCCCTCAGTTTCTCAGCAGCATCTGCCTGCTGGGTGATCGCGATACACAATTCTGGCGTCAGTTCATCCAGTATTGC
>JBAUVS010000550.1:0-2224 GCA_049583345.1 Woeseiaceae bacterium | reverse complement strand
CTGCAATACGCAGGCGGCATCGAATATCGCAAGGAGATCGCCAACCATCAGTTCGACCCGCTCTACAATACCAAGCAGAACGGCTTCATCCAGGAAGCGGACATCAAGGGCGACATTACCACCAAGGAAGCCTATTCCGAGGTGAATGTGCCGCTGCTCAGTGACCTGCCGGGCATCGAAAGCCTTTCGGTTCGCGTGGCGGGCCGCGTTTCGAATTATTCGACGCTCGGCTCGTTCACGGCTTACAACTACGGGCTCGAATGGTCGCCGATTGACAGCCTGCGATTCCGGGCCGTCTACGCGCACGCCGTGCGCGCGCCGAACGTCGGAGAGCTGTTCAGGCCTTCGGCGGCCGGGGTTACGTCCATCGTCGATCCGTGCAACGGCATTTCACTCGGGGACACCGGTACGGTGGCCACGCAATGTCTGGCGGATTCGGGCGTCGTGCAGAACGCGAATGACAACGGCGGAACCGTCACGTTCATCCAGACGGACTTCCAGGGCGTCGGCACGCTGAGCACGGTGAATCCGAACATCCAGGAGGAAACGGCGACCACCAAGACGTTTGGCCTGGTCTGGACTCCGTCTTTCGTCCCCGGCTTGTCCGGCACGATCGACTACTATGACATCAAACTGGACGACGCCATCAGCAGTGTCTCGACGCAGTTCGTCCTCGACCAGTGCTACCAGGAGGGGAACAACGCCTTCTGCAGCCTCATCAGCCGCCGTCCGGCCGCGGCAGCGCCGGCCAGCGCGGGTTCGGTACAGCTGATCAAGTACGGTCTGGTGAACAGCGGCGGTGCCTTCGCCAAGGGCGTCGACCTCACGGCGTCGTACGGCTTTGACCTCGGGGCAGGCACGATGACCGCCGATCTGAGCTACACCCATCTGATCGATCAGGGCGTCATTCCGCAGATCGGCGCGGCCGTCAACAAGCAGGAAGGTGAAGTGGGCTACCCGACCAACAAGGCGCTGATCACTCTCGGCTACGACAACGGGCCGTGGAGATTCGCCGCGACGAACCAGTGGATCGGCAAGGCCTATATCGACGACCAGTTCCTGCTCAGCCGGTTCGGTCCCGACACCAACATTCACAACAGCCATTTCGCATTCAGCTCGGAGTTGTATACGGATCTGCGCGTCAGGTATCGCGTGAAAGACAAGTACGACCTGTTTGTCGGTGCTAACAATCTGTTCGATGTCCAGCCGCCGACGATACTGTCCGGGATACCGGGCAACCGGAACGGCAACTACGACGTGATCGGGCGGTTCTACTATCTCGGCTTGAGCGCTCAGCTGTAGTCCGCAAGGCCAGGGGCGGGGCGGCCGCAAGGCCGCCCCGCTATTCTGCTTCGAGCGGGAGGCCGGCACCTCGACAGTGCGAGATTGCGATTTCGCGGGTTGCGCCCGTCTCCAGCCGGCAGACTATTGAAAAACCTTCGGTCGGCGCCTGCCTCTCGATCTATTATTGGTTCGGTCGAATCAAATCGGCAAAACGGGAGTCTGCAGTCATGACCGACAGTCTCACGAGCAATCACGAACTCTCGCGACGTGAATTCATGCACTGCGCAGCCTGTGCCGTGACGGCGGGGGCTCTCGCCGGGATGACCGGCGCCGCACATGCCACGGCGCGAGGTCCGGATAGCAGCCTGGAAGTCCTGCGAGAGTTTCCGTATGGGGCGGTCCGGCTGACGGGCGGCCGCCTCAAGCAACATTTCGACCATATCTTCGCGCACTATCTTGCGCTGGACGAAGATCGTCTGCTGAAGGTATTCCGCCAGCACGCCGGGCTGCCGGCGCCGGGTCCGGACATGGGCGGCTGGTACGATGCCGATGGCTTCGTGCCGGGCTTGACGCTCGGACAATACATTTCGGGCCTGGCGAGACTGGGCGCCGCCACGGGCGATGCCGCAGCCCACGCCAAGGTCGGGCGCCTCGTCGCCGGTTTCGGCGAAGTGCTGCGCAGGGTCGACGATCCGTATGCCGGCCCGGGCGCGCGGGACCACTGGGCGGCATACGTGATGGACAAGTACGTGGTCGGCCTCGTCGATGCCTTCGATCTGAGCGGCGTGAAAGAGGCGAAGGAGTTGTTGCCGCTCGTCATCGAGAAGTGCCGCCCCTACGTCTCGCCGGTGTCGCGTCCCCGGATTGGCAAGGCGGAACCGCCCTGGGACGAGACCTACGTGCTTCCCGAGAATCTGTTCCACGTCGCCAGGATCACGGG
>JBAUVS010000549.1:0-7674 GCA_049583345.1 Woeseiaceae bacterium | reverse complement strand
GAAAAATTCCATTCCCGCTTCCGTGTCCACCTCAGTTCTCCAGGTGCCAGGCCCGCCCGTCGCGGTCCAGCAGCAGCGAGGACGCCGTCGGTCCCCAGGTCCCCGCCACGTAGGAATCGACCTTGTGACGCGACCCTTCCCAGCCCGCGATGATGCTGTCGATCCATTCCCAGGCCGCCTCGACCTCGTCGCGGCGCATGAACAGCGCGGGGTTGCCGCGCAGCACTTCCATGAGCAGCCGCTCGTAGGCGTCCGGATAGCGAAGGCCGAAAGTCTCCTCGAAGCTCAGGTCGAGCGATACGGGCCTGAGGTCGAAGCCGCCGGGACCCGGTTCCTTCGCCATCACGGTGAGCTTGACGCCTTCGTCGGGCTGCAAGCGGATGGTCAGCCGATTCGGCAGGATGTTGTACTCCTGCTCCGGGAAGATCGAATGCGGCACGTCCTGGAACTCGACCACGATCTCGGAATGCTTGCCCTTCAGGCGCTTGCCGGTCCGCAGGTAGAACGGCACGTTCGACCAGCGCCAGTTGTCGATCTCCAGCTTCAGCCCGACGAAGGTCTCCGTGCTGCTCGCCGTGCCGCCGAGTTCCTCGAGATAGCCGGGCACGGTCTTGCCCCCGATCGCACCGGCGGCGTACTGGCCGCGAACGGTGTTGTGGTGCACGGCATCGCCGTCGATCGGCCGCAGCGCCCGCAATACCTTGATCTTCTCGTCACGCACGGCGTCGTGATGCAGGCTCGAGGGTGCTTCCATGGCGGTCAGGCAGACGAGCTGCAGCATGTGGTTCTGCACCATGTCGCGCAGCGCCCCGATCTTGTCGTAGAACTCGATGCGGTTGCCGACGCCGAGTTCCTCCGCCACGGTGATCTGCACGTGATCGACGACGCCGCGGCGCCACAGGGGTTCGAACAGCGAGTTGGCGAAGCGCAGCGCGAGCAGGTTCTGCACGGTCTCCTTGCCGAGGTAGTGATCGATGCGATAGATCTGGTTTTCCGCGAAACACTCGCCGACCGCGTTGTTGATCTCCGCCGCGGAGGCGAGGTCGTGGCCGAGTGGCTTCTCGAGGACGATCCGGCTGCCGGCCGTGACGAGCCCGTTGGCGGCGAGGCCCCGCGCGATCGCGCCGAACAGGCTCGGTGCGGTCGCGAGGTAGGCGACGCGCGTCCGGTCCTCGTAGCCCTTCAGGGCGGCGACGAGTTCGTCCCACTCCTCGTGCCGGGTGCCGTCGGCCTGCACGTACTGGATGCGGTTGCTGAAGGTCTTCCAGTTGGCGGCGTCGTATTCGCCCTCGCAGAGGTTGGCGCGCAGCGACTTGCGCACGCGGTCGAGGTACGCACTGCGCTCGAGCGCGCCGCGGCCGACCGCAATGATCCGGCTGTCGGGCGTCAACTGCGCGTCGCGGTCGCGGTGATACAGCGCCGGCAACAGCTTGCGCATCGCCAGATCGCCGGTACCGCCGAAAATGATCAGGTCGAATACCTCGACCGGAATGAGCTTTGCCATAGTCGGTTCCTGACACGAGCTGAAAGTTTACTACGCTTCTGGCGTGGATTCCTAACCCGAGGTGGCCAAAGCCCGGGAAATCTTGTAGTTTTACTACATGCTGGACACGATTCAGGAGCGTACCCCCGAGCTCAGCCGCGCGGAACAGCGCGTGGCGCGCTGGGTCATCGAGCATCCGAACCAGGCCGCCCGCGCCACGCTGGCGGAAGTGGCCCGGCACTGCGGTACCAGCGAACCCACCGTGATCCGCTTCTGCCGGCACGTCGGACTGCGCGGATTCCGCGAATTCACGATCCGGCTCACCGAGGCGCTGAGCCGGCCGGTGAGCCACGTCCACCGCGCCGTCAGCGCCGACGACTCGACGCCCGATGCCGTGGCGAAGGTGCTGGACACATCGATCCGCTCGCTGATCGAGATGCGCTCGCGGCTCTCGGCGATGCCCTTCGACGCCGCCGTCGCGGCGCTCGCGGCCGCCCGGCAGATCGCATTCGCCGGCCTCGGCGCTTCCGGTCACGTCGCCGCGGATGCCTGCCAGAAATTCTTCCGGCTCGGCATCCCCTGCACGGCGCTGACCGACACGCCGGATTTGCTGCAGTTCGCCGCGATCGCGGCGGCCGACGACGTGCTGGTGATCGTCTCGCACAGCGGCAGTTGGGCCGAGTTGGGGCGTGCCGCCGACCTGGCGCGGGCCCGCGGCGCGACGGTGGTCGCGGTGACGGACCCGAACTCGCGGCTCGCTGCATCCGCGCACCTGTTGTTCTCCTGCGCGGAGATCGAGGACGCGAGTGTCTATACGCCGATGAGTTCGCGCCTCGCGCATCTCGCGCTGCTCGATGCATTGCAGGTCGCCCTGGCGCTGTCGATGGGAGAGGCCGCCATCGATCGCCTGCGCCGCAGCAAGCACGCCCTGCGCTGAGCCCTCTGCCGTGGCCCGGCCGCGGCAATAGGGCTAATATCGTCCGGATGAAGTTGGAGAACCCGACGTCGCGCGACATCGCCGATCTCGCGGGCGTCTCGCAGGCGACCGTGTCCCGCGCGCTGCGCAACAGTCCCCTTGTCCGCAAGGAGACCCGCGAACGCGTCCTGCGGATCGCGCGCGAGCTGAACTACTTCGTCAACCGCAACGCCGCGGGACTGCGCACCCACCACAGCAAGACCATCGCCCTGCTCCTGTTCGACGAGACCGGCGGCGCGGACGCGCAGATCAATCCGTTTTTCCTGTCGATGTTCGGCTACATCACGCGGTCTGCCGCGAGCCTCGGCTACGACGTCCTGATCTCGCTGCAGCAACTGACCGACGACTGGCATATCGAATACCAGGCCAGCCACCGCGCGGACGGCCTGATCCTGCTCGGTTATGGCGACTACGTCGTCTACGGCGAGAAGCTGGCCGCGCTGGCGGCCGCCAACACCCGCTTCATGATCTACGGCCCGATCGTCGAAGACCAGCCGGGGCACTCGCTCGGCTGCGATAACGAGACCGGCGGGCTCATGGCAACCGAGCACCTGCTGGGGCTCGGCCGCCGCAAGATCGTCTGCCTCGGCGACACGTCGAAGCGGAACCCGGAGCTCGCCGCCCGCCACGTCGGCTATGCGAACGCGCTGCGCCAGGCCGGCGTGCCGCAGAATCCCGCCCTGAAGATCCACGCCGTCAATACCGAAGAGTCCGCGGTCGAGGCGGTCAGGCGGCTGGTCGCAAGCGGGGAGCCGTTCGACGCCGTCTTCGCGGTGACCGACGTGATTGCGATCGGCGCCATGCATGCGCTCGCCGAATGCGGCCGACGCGTGCCGCAGGACGTCGCCGTCGTCGGCTTCGACGACCTGCCGATGGCCGCACTGGTCACGCCGGCGCTGACGACGGTACGGCAGGATATCCGCGAGGCCGGCGAGGGCCTCGTGCATGGCATCGTCGGCCTGATCGAGGGCGAACCCGTCGAATCGGCCCTGATGGCACCGAAGCTCATCGTCCGCGAATCCTGCGGCGCGCGCGCGTAAGAGCGGCGCTTGTCGCCGCGACCAGTCGCGCTGCAAGCAGCGCTCCTACCGGTGAGTAATCAGCAATCGCCGTGGCTACTCAGATATTGTAGGAGCGCTGCTCGCAGCGCGACCCAGATCATCGCGGTTCCGCTTCCTTGTCGACCAGCAGCGTCGCGAACCCGGCGACGATCATCAGCACGCCGCCGATGACCAGGCCGTAGATACTCTGCAGGTCGAAGAACACGCGCAGTACGAGTCCGAGCACGCTGGCGGCAACGAGCTGCGGGATCACGATGAAGAAATTGAAGATCCCCATGTAGACGCCCATCTTGTTCGAGGGCAGGTTGCTCGACAGCAGCGCGTACGGCAGTGACAGGATGGAGGCCCAGGCAATGCCGACGCCGATCATCGGCACGAGCAGCAGGTCCGGATCGCGGATGAAATAGAAGCTGATGAGGCCGATCCCGCCGAGTGTCATGTTGAACAGGTGACAAATCCTGCAGCCGAGCCGGCCGGCGATGAACGGGATCGCGATGGCGGCGAGCGCGGCGAAGCCGTTGTACGCGGCGAACAGCACGCCCACCCAGTCGGCACCGTCATTGTAGGCGCTCGACGTGACGTCGGTGGCGCCGAAGTGGTGACTCGTGACGGCCGAGGTGCCGTAGATCCACATCGCGAACAGCGCGAACCAGGAGAAGAACTGCACGACGGCAAGCTGGCGCATTACCCTCGGCATGTGAATCAGGTCGTGCATGACCTCGCGAAACGCGGACCGCGAACCGGACTGCGGCTCGCTGCCGCCCAGGTGCTCCGGGGGTCGCGCCGCGTCGAACGCCGCGAGCTCGTCCGGCGAATATTCGGGCGTACGAATTACCGTCCACAGGACCGCGAGCAAAAAGACCGCACCGCCCAGATAGAACGAGAGTTTCACAGACTCGGGAACGTGGCCGGGTGGTGCCGTGTTGCTGATATCGAACAAGTGGCTCATCAGGTACGGCAGTGCCGACGCGACGACGGCGCCGATGCCGATGAAAAAGGTCTGCATCGCGAACCCGGCGGTGCGCTGGCGCTCCGGCAACATGTCGCCGACGAAGGCGCGGAACGGCTCCATCGTGATGTTGATGCTGGCGTCCATCATCCACAGCATGCCCGCCGCCACCCAGAGCACCGGCGAGTTGGGCATGACCAGTAACGCGAGCGACGCGAGCACCGCGCCCGACAGGAAATACGGCCGGCGCCGTCCCAGCCGGTTCCAGGTGTGGTCCGACAGGTAGCCGATGATCGGCTGCACGAGGAGGCCCGTGAGCGGCGCGGCGATCCACAGGATCGGGATCTCGTCGATCGATGCGCCGAGGGTCTGGAAGATGCGGCTGACGTTGGCGTTCTGCAGCGCAAATCCGAACTGGATGCCGAGGAACCCGAAACACATGTTCCAGATCTGCCAGAACGAGAGCACCGGTTTCTCTCTCATTATTCTTACCCCCCTTCCCGCGGATTGTAGCAACCCGTTGATTTCGAACGGGCAAGCTGCAAACGTATTCATGCCCGGCGATACTGCCGAATAACTACCATGACGGGACGAACAAGGGGGTAATCATGCGAATCCGAATGGCCGTCACCCTGCTGGGGCTGATCTGTGCGGCGAATGCCCTGGCCGGTGCCATCGACCGTGTCGAACCGCCGTTCTGGTGGCAGGGCTTCCGGCACACCGAATTGCAGATCCTGGTCCACGGCGATCGCATCGGGGCATCGGCCGTGTCGGTCGACTACCCGGGCGTCACGCTCGAGCGCACGGTGCGGGTCGCCAGCGACAACTACCTGTTCCTGTATCTCGACATCGACGCGAGCGCAAAGCCCGGCGCGTTTAACCTCGTCTTCGACGACGGCGAGAGCCGCATCGTGCGGCCCTACGAACTGCAAGCGCGGGATCCCGAACCGGCCCATGCCAGGGGCTTCTCCGCGGCCGACGCGATCTACCTGGTCACACCGGATCGGTTCGCCAACGGCGACCCGTCCAACGACGCGGTCGCCGGCTACGGCGACGCACCGAGCCGCACGAAGGAGTTCGGCCGCCACGGCGGCGACCTCGCCGGTGTCCGGCAGCATCTGGACTACATCGCCGACATGGGCTTCACGATGCTGTGGCTGAACCCGGTCCTCGAGAACGCGATGCCGGAGATGTCCTATCACGGCTACGCGATCACCGACTTCTACAAGGTCGATCCACGCTTCGGCAGTAACGAGGAGTACCGGACACTGTCAAGGGAAGCGGCCGCGAAAGGCATCGGCCTCATCATGGACGTGGTCACGAACCATTGCGGCAGCGAGCACTGGTGGATGCACGACCTGCCGTCGCCCGACTGGCTG
Organism: Woeseiaceae bacterium; assembly: GCA_049583345.1. GTDB lineage: Bacteria > Pseudomonadota > Gammaproteobacteria > Steroidobacterales > Woeseiaceae > UBA1847. The sequence continues at coordinate 1,826 of JBAUVS010000549.1, read as the reverse complement.
AATTTCCCGGACTCGCACACGGTCACGACACACGCGCGCACGGCCAACGAAGACCCGTACGCGTCCGACTACGACAGGCGGGCTCTCGTCGACGGCTGGTTCGTCGATGCGATGCCGGACCTCAACGAGACGAACCCGCTGCTCGCCGACTACCTGATCCAGAACGCCATCTGGTGGATCGAGTACGCGGAGCTCAGCGGCATCCGGATGGACACGATGCCGTACAACGACAAGGAATTCATGGCCAGGTGGGGGCGGCGCATACTGGAGGAATATCCGGACTTCACGATGACCGGCGAGGAATACAGCGCCAACCCCGCGATCGTGTCGTACTGGCAGCGCGGCAACGATGCCCGCGACGGCTACCGTCCGGCGATGCCGAGCATGCTGGACTTCCCGTTGCAGATCGCCCTGTCGGGCGTCCTGACCGCCGCGGCGCCGGACAGCGGGAGCGTGTGGACGCCGGCCTACGAGATACTGGGCAACGACTTCCTGTACGCGCGGCCCGACAATCTCGTGATCTTTGCCGACAACCACGACATGAGCCGCGTGTATACGCAGCTCGGCGAGGATCCCGATCTCTGGCGCATGGCCATGGCCTACATCCTGACCATGCGCGGCATCCCGCAGATCTACTACGGGACGGAAGTACTGATGGCGAATCCCGGCACGACGAGCCACGACGTGATCCGCAGCGAGTTCCCCGGCGGCTGGCCCGACAGCAAGGCCAACGCATTCACGGACAAGGGCCTCAGCTCGAAGCCGCGCGAGGCCCTCGCCTATCTCCGGCGCCTGCTCAACTGGCGCAAGGGCAAGGCCGTGATCCACACCGGCAACCTGATGCAATACACGCCGGTCGGGGACGTGTACGCGTACTTCCGTTACGACGATCGCGACACCGTCATGGTCGTGTTCAATCGCGGCGAGGAGCCCGCCTCGGTGGACACGGCGAGGTTCTCCGAACGACTCGCCGGGCACCGGTACGGCGAAGACGTGGTCTCCGGCAAGCGCTACGACGTCGGCTCGCAGATCGATCTCCCTCCCCGTTCCGTCCTGATTCTCGAGGTCGAATGATCCCGGGCGACCCTTAGCGGCGAAACCTAGGGAAACTCTGATCAATTCGTCTTTGCGAGGAGCGAAGCGACGCGGCAATCCACAGGTCGTTGATTTCAAACACTGGATTGCTTCGCTTCGCTCGCAATGACGACTCCATTTCGAATTGATCAGAGTTTCCCTAGAGTAATTTCTAGGAAATCCGCCACGTGGCGGATTATTGACCAGTTCGAAAAATAAGTTTCCGCGGAAACGCGGGAACTGGACGTCTGTAATTGCGGAAAGCGGCCGTTCGTTCAACCTTGTCGGCGGCAGCTGCAAACTGCAACCCAAAGCGGACGGTTGCCAATCGCGGCCAAGCGAATTGACGCGTAAGCATTTCCGTCTATCTTTGACTTCTCTAATTGCCGTTCACTTTAACCTTGGGAGTTGGGGATGCGAAAACTGAGCCTGTCAGAATGGGCGTCCGCTGCCGAAATTGTCGGCGCGTTCGCCGTCGTCGTTTCTCTGGTATTTGTGATCTCAAGCGTGGATAGGAATACCGCGGCGATCACAGCACAAGTTGGCGACGCATCATACGAGGCAATTCGAGAACTCAACCTCAATCTCCTCAACAATCCGGAGTTGTTTGACATCACATTGAGGGCAGCTGCCAGTCTCGATAATCTGGACAATACGGAATTGGAGAAATACAAATTGTGGCTTCACATCAATCTCGACGTATGGGAAAGATTCTACGACTGGGACCGTTCTGGGGTGATAGACAAGGATTC
>JBAUVS010000548.1:0-2224 GCA_049583345.1 Woeseiaceae bacterium | reverse complement strand
GCCTGCAGGTCGATGCCGCCGGGTATCCGTGTCAGCTCGTTGCCCTCGGAGTCGAACACGATCATCGTCGGATAGCCGAGCACGCCGAATTTCTCGCCCCACTCCTGTGCATCCTCGGTATCGCCGTCGAGGTAGACGGGGACGAACAGCTTCGAGCGCTCGATGAACTCGGGGCTCCTGAAGACCGTCGCTTTGACGGCATGGCAGGGCGGACACCAGACGGCGCCCCAGTACAGGAAGATCGGTTTGCCGGACTCGCGCGCGGCGGCAAAGGCCTGGGCGACGCTGCCGTCGAACCAGGCGATGCCGTCTCCGGGCTCGTGATCCCGGGTCGCCGCGGCAGCGGGAGTGGCGGAATCGCCCTGCGGCGCGCCGCAGGCGGCCAGCAATGCGAGAAGGCAGACCGCGAGATAGGTACGTTTCATGGGCGAGGGCCCCGCTTGGTTTCGGCCGACAACTTTAGCAAAATCGCCGCAGGACGACGACCGGGCCCGTCGTTGACATGGACTGCGGATTCCCGGGCAGCAATTGCTGGCCCGCGATCGACGTGTACGCGAAGATCGGCATGAATGTTATCGGCGTCCTGTGTATGCTCGCTCTGGCGCGCCGACTTGGCGGCCGACCCGGGAAAGCGACTGTATGAAGATTCCATTTCGGGCAACGAACCTGCTGCTTGTTGCAGTGATCACGTTGCTGGGTGCCTGCTCCTCGAGCACGAAAGTCACCAGGGTGCAGGATCTCGCGGCAACCGCCGACGCGCCCTACCACAAGATCCTCGTGGTCGCGTTGTTCAATACTTTCGAGCCGCGCAAGTACCTGGAGGACGAGATCGTCAAGCAATTATCCAGCCGCGGCGTGGATGCCGTGGCGAGCACCTCGATGATGGACACGACGACACCCATGGTCAGGGAGACCTTCGTCGACATGGTCCGCAAAGTCGGGGCCGATGCCGTGCTCGTGACCCATCTCATGAGCCTCGATTCGACGAGCAAGGAAGTCGACATGCGGCCGGAGGCGACCCGGAACTTCTGGCCGACCTACTACTGGAACGTATTCGAAACCGAGTTGACGGAGTACGTGGAGCCGGCCGGCGTCGAGTTCCAGCATTCCCTATTGCTGGCGACCGAGGCCTACTCCGTCAGGACGAAAAAACCCGTGTGGGCCGTTCAGACGGATTCGAAGATCCGGCAGGACATCGATCACCTCCGGGACTACAGCATCTACGTCAATGAGGCGGCGACGATCGTCGGGCGGATGGACCGGGACGGCCTGCTAAAGCACTAGGCCGGCTCGGCTTCAGGTTTTCGCTTCACTCGCGAGTATTGCGCCGAAACGCGGGCGCGCAAAATGCATCGTTACGTCCTGCCGATGCGGCCTGTACAAACAGCACCACGGCAAACTCACAGAGCGAGCCGGCAAACTTTTTTCATAGCGCGCCGGCGCACGAAATGTGGCAAAATTTCGCCCCGAACGCTGCCATAAACAAACGACAATCCGCGTTCGTCGCCAACCTCAAAGGGGGTTAATCATGGACCGTCGCAGGTTCCTCCAGGCTTCTGTTTCGGCGGCCCTGGCCGCCTCACTACCGGCCCGCGCTGCCTTCGAGGACGCGCTCTACCGCCCGACCCGGATCGTGACGGACATCGATGCGGTAACCGGTGACGGGGCGCAGGTAACGCTCGCGAAAGCGGCCGTGCAGGAATTCAGCGACAGCCTGAAGGGCAAACTGCTGCTCCCGGGCAGTCCGGGTTACGACGACGCCCGCCAGTTGCTGAATCCCTCCTTCGACAAGCACCCGGCGCTCGTCGTGCAACCGACCGGCGCGGCGGACGTCAGCAGCGCCGTCAGCTTCGCCAGGGACAACAGCCTGCTGCTTGCCGTGAAATGCGGCGGCCACAGCCTCTCCGGCAAGTCGTCCTGCGACGGCGGCATGGAGCTCGACCTGTCGACGTTGCGGGACGTCTACGTCGATCCTGTCGCGCAGACGGCCCGCGTCGACGGCGGCAGCCTGCTCGGCGAACTCGACCACGAAGCGATGGCCTTCGGCCTGGTCACGACGGCCGGCACCGTGTCGCATACGGGGGTCGGCGGGCTGACCCTGGGCGGTGGCTTCGGCCGGCTCGCACGGCGCTTCGGCCTGGCCGCCGACAACGTACTGGCCTTCGACGTCGTGACGGCCGACGGCAAACTGCAGCGCGCCAGCGCGGACCGGAACTCCGACCTG